>CALCZO010000177.1 GCA_937903315.1 uncultured Alphaproteobacteria bacterium | reverse complement strand
GCAGCCGCTCGGATGCCGGGCTGAACGCCTATTCGGCCCGCGCTCTGGCCCGCATCTGGAAGGCCGAGCGGTTCTCGTGGTGGATGACCAACCTGCTGCATACGTTTCCGCAGGCCTCGGGCTTCGAGCGCAAGATGCAGCGGACGGAGTTCGACTATCTGGTGTCGTCCGGGGCGGCGCAGCGCGCGCTGGCCGAGAACTACGTTGGGCTGCCGTATTGACCGTTGATCGACAAACCCCTCCCCACTGTAGCGCCGGCGTCAAAAACCGCATTGCGGCGGATCAGCGCCCGCCGGACTTTGGCTGCTAGCATGCCACGTGAGGCCAGAAGGGCCGCAATGCGAAGGGAGTTGCCGATGTTGACCAAACGGATTCTTGGATTTACCGCCGCTGCCGTGCTTGCTGCGACCGCGACGATCTGGGCCGGATCGCTCAGCCCCGCCGCCGCGCAGGGACGGTGTGAGCAGCTCTGGTACGAGCGCAACGAGATCTATGCCCGCAACGGCTATTGCTTCCGCACCGCGCGGGCGCGGTCGGTGTTCGGGCCGGGCTGCTTCCCGCCCTATGGCCGGCTGAGCGGCTATGAGTCGCAACGCGTCAACCAGATCCAGCGCGAGGAAGGCATGCTCGGCTGTCCGCGGTGATGCTGAAGGCCTTGCCCTTGGCGGCCTGACCTTGCCATACTCGCCCCGCGCCGGATCACCTCCGGCGCGGGGTGACCTGCCGCTGTCTGGCAGGCAAGGGGAGAGAGCATGATCAAGTCGCGGGCCGCTGTCGCGTGGGAAGCCAACAAGCCGCTGACCATCGAGACGATCACGATCGAGGGGCCGAAGGACGGCGAGGTTCTGGTCGAGGTGATGGCTACCGGCGTCTGCCACACCGATGCCTACACGCTGTCGGGGCTGGACTCGGAAGGCAAGTTCCCCGCCATTCTCGGCCATGAGGGCGCGGGCATCGTGCGCGAGATCGGGCGCGGGGTCACCTCGCTGAAGCCGGGTGACCATGTCATCCCGCTCTACACGCCCGAATGCCGGCAGTGCAAAACCTGCCTGTCGCAGCGCTCGAACCTGTGTACCGCCATCCGCGCGACGCAGGGGCAGGGCGTGATGCCGGACGGCACGTCGCGGTTCCGCTGCGACGATTCCACGGTCTTTCACTACATGGGCTGCTCGACGTTCTCGAACTTCACCGTGCTGCCGGAGATCGCGCTGGCCAAGGTGCGGGAAGACGCGCCGTTCGACAAGATCTGCTACATCGGCTGCGGGGTCACCACCGGCATCGGCGCGGTGGTCAATACGGCGAAGGTCTGGCCGGGCGCGAATGTCGCGGTGTTCGGGCTGGGCGGTATCGGCCTCAATGTCATTCAGGGCGCGCGCATGGTGGGCGCCGACAAGATCATCGGCATCGACATTAATCCGGCCAAGGAGGAGATGGCGCGCCAGTTCGGCATGACCCATTTCGTCAACCCGAAGGATGTCGGCAACGACAAGGTGGTGCAGGCGATCGTCGACCTGACCGGCGGCGGGGCGGATTTCTCGTTCGACGCCACCGGCAACACCGCCGTGATGCGGCAGGCGCTGGAGTGCTGCCATCGCGGCTGGGGCGAGAGCATCATCATCGGCGTGGCCGAGGCCGGCAAGGAGATTGCCACCCGGCCGTTCCAGCTCGTCACCGGGCGGGTGTGGAAGGGGACGGCGTTCGGCGGGGCGCGCGGACGCACCGATGTGCCGAAGATCGTCGACTGGTACATGGACGGCAAGATCAACATCGATGATCTGATCACCCACACCATGCCGCTCGATCAGATCAACGCCGCGTTCGACCTGATGCACGCCGGCAAGTCGATCCGCTCGGTCGTCACATTCTGAGTCGGCGGGCAGGCCTCAGGGCCTGCCCTGCTTTGCAGCCTCCTCGGCAGCGGCGCCGCTGTCATCCATCGGCGGGCCGGGGCGGCTTTCCACCGAGCGGCCAAGGACCGCCTCGATGACCGCAAGCTGCGCCGGCGGGGCCAGCACCAGCCCGACATGGGTGACGCCGGGGACCAGCGTGACCGAAACATCCCGCCGCGCGGCCAGAACCGTCGTGCGCAGCGTCGCGGCGTCGAACAATTCGTCGTTGGCGCCCAGCACGAGGAACGCCGGCCGCACCAGTCCGCGCAGATGGGCGGCGTGGTCCTCCGGCAACATGGCCTTGAGCAGCCGATAGCTGTAGGTGCCGGTCAGCGGCGGGTCCACAGGCTCGCGCGGGATGGCATAGGCGATCACCGGCAGGTGATTGAACAGCCTGACGCCGAGGCTGTTCAGCATCTCCAGTGCGACGATGCGCGGCGTGAATGGCTCGGCCCAGCGGCGGACGCGGTCGCCGGTCATGGTCGGCGCGTTGCGGTCGAGTGCGGGGCCGATCATCACCAGCCGGTCGATGCTGTCGCCCTCGGCACCACCGGCAAACTTCAGCGCCAGCCCGCCGCCGGCCGAGACGCCGGCGAGGGTGACCTGTACTTTCGGCAGCAGGTCACGGACATGCAGGACCAGTGAGTGGATGTCGTCCGCAAGCTGGCTGTCGAACGAGATCGTTCCGCGCTCGCCGGTCGCGCCATGGCCGCGGATGTCGGGAACGAAGACGCTGATGCCGACCTCCGCCATGGCTCGGGCGAGCGGGTGCAGACTCGTGCCATGCCCGGCCGATCCGTGCAGCAGGATCACCGCCTGTGCCGAGCCGATGCCATAGCGGCGAAAGGCGATCGGCCCGCCGCGAAGCGCGGGCAGGGTTTCCAAAGCCGGCAGGCCGGAAAAATCGACGCCGCGATAGGGCTGGGTGATCGCCGTCATCTCCGGCGGCGCCTCGCGCGTGCCGAACGCGATGAGCCCGCCGAGGGCGGCGAGGACCGCGCCGATCAGGCCGAACAGGATCTGGAACAAACGGAACATGGATGCGATTCGCCTTTCGCACCGACTGTCGCCGCCGCGTCCGAGGCGGGTCAAGCAAGGCGGGTGCGGCATCCCCCGAATAATGCGCCGAGGCCAGCGGTCTGATCGGTTGTCCGGCGCTTGCTGGCCATTGCAGGGCGAGTCGCTTATGACGGACTGACGCGGGCGAAACGGGAGCGGCGGGGCGTGGAGCGCAGGCGACGGCAGAGCGAGGACGAGCGCGGCGGTGAGGGGATCGCGGCGGCGTATCTCGTCCATTGGCTGACGGCGTCCGGCGCCGTGCTCGGGTTTCTGGCGCTGGAAGCGGTGATCGGCGGTGACCTGCGCGCCGCCTTCGGCTGGCTGGCGATCGCGCTTGTCGTCGATGCCATCGACGGTCCGCTGGCCCGGCTGATCCGGATCACCGAAACCGCGCCGCGCTATGACGGTCGAATCCTCGATTCAGTTGTTGACTATCTCACCTATGTTCTTGTTCCTGCTGCGATGTTGCTGCAACCGGAAGTGATGCCGCATCCCCACGGGCTGATCGCCGGGGTAGTCATTGCCGGGGCCAGTGCGCTGTATTTTGCCGATACGAAGATGAAAAGCGCCGATGGCTGGTTCAATGGCTTCCCGGCGCTCTGGAACATCGTTCTGTTCCATATCGTGCTGTTCCGCCCCGGCGAGGTGGTCAGCCTTGCGGCGATCGCGGTGCTGATCGTGCTGATGTTCGCGCCCGTCCGCTTCGTCCATCCACTGAGGGTCCGCGCGCTGCGGCTGCTGTCGGTCTCGCTGGCGATCCTGTGGTTGATGGCGGCCGGCTGGAGCGTCTGGCAGAAGTTCCAGCCCGACGTGATCACCCGATCAGTCCTGATCGTCGTCGGGGTCTATTTTTTCCTGCTTGGACTGCTCATAAGGAGCAAGAAGCAGGACGAATAAGGCTTTTATATCAGAATATTACGAAAACTCCTTCAGCCACGCATCCAAAGCTGAGAGCGCGCGGGCGCTGACAATCTTCTTCTTTTCGATGGTCTTGTCCTTGCCGCGCAGACGCTTGCCATCCAACGATTTCGGCGCGGCATCAAGCGGCGGGAACAGGCCGAAATTGATGTTCATCGGCTGGAACGAGCGCGGCCCGGCGTCAATTGTTTCAATGTGGCCGCCGGTGATGTGGTTGAGCAGCGCGCCGTGGGCGGTGGCGACCGGCGGCGGCGACAGGGTGCGCCCCAGCCGCTCGGCGGCGGCGAAGCGGCCGGCCATCAACCCGACAGCGGCGCTTTCGACATAGCCTTCGCAGCCGGTGATCTGGCCGGCAAAGCGCAGCCGCGGATCCGCCTTGAGGCGCAGCGACCCATCGAGCAGCCGCGGCGAATTCAGATAGGTATTGCGGTGAATGCCGCCGAGGCGGGCGAAAACGGCCTTCTCCAGTCCCGGAATCATCCGGAAGATGTCGGATTGTGCGCCGTATTTCAGCTTCGTCTGAAAGCCGACCATGTTGTAGAGCGTGCCGAGCGCATTGTCCTGCCGCAGCTGGACGATGGCGTGGCACTTGACAGTCGGATTGCGCGGATTGGTCAGGCCGACCGGCTTCATCGGGCCGTGGCGCAGGGTTTCACGGCCGCGCTCCGCCATCACCTCGATCGGCAGGCAGCCGTCGAAATACGGCGTGCCCTCGAATTCGCGGAACTCGGTCTTGTCGCCGGCCAGCAGCGCGTCGACGAAGGCTTCGTACCGGTCGCGGTCCATCGGGCAGTTGATGTAGTCGGCGCCGCTGCCGCCGGGGCCGGCCTTGTCGTAGCGGGACTGGAACCAGGCGACGTCCATGTCGATCGAGTCGAAATGGACGATGGGGGCGATGGCATCGAAGAAGGCAAGCCCGTCCTCGCCGGTCTTCGCACGGATCGCCCCGGCCAGTGCCGGTGAGGTCAGCGGTCCGGTGGCGATGATGACGCTGTCCCAGTCAGCAGGCGGCAGGCCGGAAATCTCGCCCCGCTCGATGGTGATCAGCGGATGGCCGGCGATCTGCGCCGTCACAGCCTCGGCAAAGCCGTCGCGATCGACGGCCAGCGCCGCGCCAGCCGGCACCTGATTCGCATCGGCGCAGCGCATGATCAACGAGCCGAGCTTGCGCATCTCGGCATGGATCAGGCCGACGGCATTGGTGGCGGCATCGTCAGAGCGAAAGGAGTTGGAACAGACCAGTTCGGCCAGATGCTGGGTCTTGTGCGCATCGGTCATGCGCATGGGGCGCATCTCGTGCAGGATGACGGGAACGCCGGATTGCGCGATCTGCCAGGCCGCCTCGCAGCCCGCCAGTCCGCCGCCGACAACATGAACGGGACATGCCTGATGGTTGGTCATGCGCCCTTATTCATGGTTCGGGCGCGGGGTGCAAGCCGGGGGCGGTGGGCGCAACAGCCGGCCTGACCAAAAAACAGGCCGGCCCATTCGGGTCAATCCCGGGGCCGGCCTTGTCTTGTAACATCGGTATCGGGCCGGGCCCTGCGATCACGCAGGGCAGCGGTCGGTCGTCGGCCTTACTGGAAGGCGATGGTGCGGGCGGTATGCTCGATCTGGCCACGCGCAATGCCGATGTCGGACAGCTGCGCATCGGTCAGAGCCGACAATTCGCGGATGCTCTCGCGATACTTCATGTACGAGCGGATCTTGCTCAGGAGGACGGTCACAAACATGGTCTTAACCTCTGGTCATCAACGGCGGCGTTACGCTCGCCTTTCGTTGTTGTCTTGTGCGCTGCAATAAAGGCATTCTCGTGACAGGGGCCAGTGCTGTTTCTGCGCCCGTGCTATGCGCTATACGCATGAGATATTGATAAAATAATAAGAATTCCCGCTGCGGTTGTGTTGCGATGCGGGATACACGCGTGATTCGGCGTGAATCTCGGCGGCACGGTAAAAAAGCTGTTTATTGTGTCTGGGCCGAATCCTGCTGCGGGGCGGAGGTTGCGCCCGCGCGCCAGCGCTGCGGTGCCAGAAGGATACGGCTGCGCTTTTCCGCCTCGAAATCGAGCGCCGGGCGCTCGGGATCGATGAACCGCCCGACCTGCTCCTGAAACGCGGCATCGTCGCGCCACAGGCCGATGTTGTAGAACAGCGTATAGTCCGGGCGGGCGATCGGCGTCGGCCAGTTGATCCACGGCCAGCGTTCCGTGCTGTCGGGCGAGGCGAGAAATTCGGTGATCAGCCCGGCTCGGTCGGCGACGGTTGCGCGCTTGCTCCAGTAGTCGAGAAAGTCCTGCTCGCGCCCCTTCTTGATCTTCCATTCGACCAGCACAATGCGAACGGCGGTGCCATCGGCGGCAGGCAGGCGGGCGGTCCCCGCTGCGGGACGGGTTGGCTGGGCGGCTAGTGCCGGGCGCGGCTCATCGGCGCGGGCGGACAGCAACAGGGCTGACAGCAGCGCGGACAGGGCGAGGGCGGCAACAGGATGCGGACGAAGGGCCATCATCCGGCCAGTTGTCCGGAAATGGCACAGGTTTGCAATTGCGGAGCGCGAACAGGGTTAATGCAGCCCGTGTCCGCGTGTCATGCCTTGGCCGGGCGACGGGCCAGCACATCCTTCAGGAACCGCCCGGTGTGGCTGCGCGGCGCGGTGGCGATCGTTTCAGGAGGACCTTCGGCCACGATCTCGCCGCCGCCGTCGCCGCCTTCCGGGCCAAGGTCGATCACCCAGTCGGCGGTCTTGATGACTTCGAGATTGTGCTCGATGACGACGACGGAATTGCCCTGTTCGACCAATTCATGCAGGACTTCGAGCAGCTTGGCGACATCGTGGAAATGCAGGCCGGTGGTCGGCTCATCGAGGATGTAGAGCGTGCGGCCGGTGGCGCGTTTCGACAGTTCCTTCGACAGCTTGACGCGCTGGGCCTCGCCGCCCGACAGGGTCGTCGCCTGCTGGCCGACAGCGACATAATCAAGCCCGACGCGCTTGAGCGTCAGCATCTTGTCGCGGATCGAGGGCACCGCCTTGAACAGCTCCGCCGCTTCCTCGACGCTCATGTCGAGCACATCGGAAATCGACTTGCCGCGGAACTTCACCTCCAGCGTCTCGCGGTCGTAGCGCTTGCCCTTGCAGATGTCGCAGGTGACGTAGACATCGGGCAGGAAGTGCATCTCGATCTTGATGACGCCGTCGCCCTGACAGGCCTCGCAGCGTCCGCCCTTGACGTTGAAGGAAAACCGCCCCGGCTGGTAGCCGCGGGCTTTGGCCTCCGGCAGGCCGGCGAACCATTCGCGGATCGGCGTGAACGCGCCGGTATAGGTGGCCGGGTTGGAGCGCGGGGTGCGGCCGATCGGTGACTGGTCGATGTCGATGACCTTGTCGATCAGCTCCAGCCCCTCGATCCGGTCATGGGCGGCGGGGTGGTCGACCGCTCCGTTCAGCCGGCGCGCGGCAGCCTTGTAAAGGGTGTCGATGATCAGGGTCGACTTGCCGCCGCCGGAGACGCCGGTGATGCAGGTGAACAGGCCCAGCGGCACATCAACCGTGACATTCTTGAGGTTGTTGCCGCGTGCGTTGACGATTTTAAGCATCCGCGCCTTTTCGGGCTTGCGGCGCTTCTTGGGCGTCATCACGCTCAGCTTGCCGGTCAGATACTGCCCGGTCAGCGAATTGGGATCGGCCATGACTTCGGCTGGCGTGCCTTTGGCGACGATCCGCCCGCCGTGGATCCCGGCGCCGGGGCCGACATCGACAACATAATCGGCCTCGCGGATCGCGTCCTCGTCATGCTCGACGACGATGACCGAATTGCCCAGATCGCGCAGGCGCTTGAGCGTGCCGAGCAGACGTTCGTTGTCGCGCTGGTGCAGTCCGATGGAGGGCTCGTCCAGCACATAGAGCACGCCGGTGAGGCCCGAGCCGATCTGCGAGGCGAGCCGGATGCGCTGGCTTTCGCCGCCCGACAAGGTGCCCGACGCACGGGCCAGGGTCAGGTATTCCAGCCCGACATCGATGAGAAAGCGCAGGCGGTCGCGGATTTCCTTGAGGATGCGCTGGGCGATGTCGATCTGTTTGGGGGTGAGAAAGCCGGGCAGGGCGGCGTACCATTCGGCCGCGTCGCGCACCGACAGCCGAGTGATGTTGCCGATATGGCAACCGGCAATCCTGACCGCGAGCGCCTCGGGCTTCAGCCGGTGGCCATCGCAGGCGGCGCAGGGCGTTTCGCCCATGAAGCGGCCGATCTCCTCGCGCGCCCAGTCGCTGTCGGTTTCCTTGAACCGCCGCTCAAGGTTGGTGATCACGCCCTCGAACGGCTTCTTCACCTCATAGGCGCGGATGCCGTCGTTGTAGGCCATGCGCACGACCTCGCCGCCCGAGCCGTAGAGGAGGACCTTCCTGACGTCATCGGGCAGTTTCTCGAACGGGACCGTGAGCGAAAAGCCGTAGTGTTTGGACAGTGCGTCCAGTGTCTGGCCGTAATACGGGCTGGTCGATTTCGCCCACGGCGCGATGGCGCCCTTCTTGAGGCTTATCGAGGCGTCGGGCACGATCAGATCGGCGTCGATCTTCAGTTCCGAGCCGATCCCGCCGCAGGTCGGGCAGGCACCGAACGGGTTGTTGAACGAGAACAGCCGCGGTTCGATCTCGGCAATGGTGAACCCGGAGACGGGGCAGGCGAATTTCGACGAGAACACAATGCGCTGCGGTGCCTCGCCCTCGGCCGGCGCATCGGCATATTCGGCGACCGCAATGCCGTCGGCGAGATCGAGCGCCTGTTCGAAACTGTCGGCCAGCCGGGGGCCGATATCGGACTTGACGACGATGCGGTCGATGACGACGTCGATGTCGTGCTTGAGGTTCTTGTCGAGCGCCGGCACATCGGCCAGCTCATGCATCACGCCGTCGATCTTGACGCGCTGGTAGCCTCGCTTGAGGTATTCGGCCAGTTCCTTGCG
>CALCZO010000176.1 GCA_937903315.1 uncultured Alphaproteobacteria bacterium | reverse complement strand
AAGACCATCACCGGCATCGCCCCCCCTGCTGCCGGCGACATCCAGCTTTCGGGCCGGGACATTGCCCGCCTGCCCTCGGCCGCCATCGCGCGCGCCGGCGTCGCCTACGTCCCCCAGGGGCGCGGCCTGTTTGCCGGGATGAGCGTCAAGGACAACATGGAACTCGGACGCCTGCGCCGCATCACCGGCGAGGGCACGCATTGGGACGAGGACAGGATCTTCTCGGTCTTCCCCCGTATCAAGGAACGCTGGCATTCGCCGGCAGACTATCTCTCGGGCGGCGAGCAGCAGATGGTCGCGGTCGCCCGCGCGCTGTCGGGCGATACCCGCGTGCTGCTCCTCGACGAGCCGTTCGAGGGTCTTGCCCCGGCGGTTGTGGAGGAACTGTTCGAGGCGTTCGACAAGCTGAGGCAGGACATCGCCATCCTCATCGTCGATCACCATCTCGATCTGGCGCTGGCGCTGTCGGACCGGACGGTCGTGCTCGAACGCGGCGAGGTGCAGCATACCGGCCCCTCGCGCGATCTGGCACAGGACCTCGATCTGCGCCGCAAGGTTCTTTGGCTGTAAGGAAATGTCAGCATGCCACGTATTGCCATCGTCGGTTCAGGTCTGATCGGCCGCGCCTGGGCCACCGTGTTTTCCAGTCATGGGTTCGAGGTCGCGCTGCACGATGTCCAGCCCGGCGCTGCTGAGGCCGCCCGCGACCATATCGGCCGCAACCTGGCAGAACTCGCCGGCTATGGCCTGGTCGAGGATCCGGCGGGGTCGCTGGCCCGCATCCGTGTTGCTGCGGGGCTGGCTGATGTGCTCGATGGTGTTGATCTGGTGCAGGAGAACGGCCCGGAGACGATCGAGGCGAAAACCGCCCTGTTCGCTGAAATGGACCGGCTGACGGCGCCTTCGACCATCCTTGCGTCGTCAACCTCCTACATCATGGCCTCGCGCTTCACCGAAGGGCTGGCCGGCCGCGCCCGCTGCCTCGTCGCCCATCCCGTCAACCCGCCGCATCTGGTGCCGATCGTCGAACTCTGCCCCGCACCGTGGACTGACCCCGCCGTCGTCGAACGCGCCAAGGTCCTGTATGAGGCCGCCGGTCAGGTGCCGATCACCCTGCGCAAGGAGGTGGAGGGCTTCGTGCTCAACCGCCTGCAGGCCGTGCTGCTGGCCGAGGCCTTCCGCATGGTCGGCGAAGGGGTGGCCAGCGCCGAGGACGTCGACAAGACCATCCGCGACGGGCTGGGCCTGCGCTGGTCTTTCATGGGGCCGTTCGAGACGATCGAACTCAACGCGCCGGGCGGTATCCCCGATTACTGCGCCCGCTACGGTGCCTCGCTCGCCGGCACGGCGCGGGAATCCTCGCGCGGCGATCCGTTCGGCCCCGCAACCGTCGCCGCGATCATGGCCGAATGGCCGGGTGTCCAGTCGCCCGAGCGTGTCGCTGCCCTGTCGCGCTGGCGCGACGACCGGCTCGCCGCGCTGAAAGCCCACAAGAAGGCGGCCCCCCGCAAACCTGTCGAGAAGGCGTGAACCCATGGCGAAGAACAAGGTCATCATCACCTGCGCGGTCACCGGCGCGATCCATACCCCGTCGATGTCGCCGCACCTGCCGGTGACGGCGGCGGAGATTGCCGAAGCGGCCATCGGCGCGGCGGAGGCTGGCGCGGCGCTGGTCCATGTCCATGCGCGCGATCCGGTGACCGGCCGGCCGGATCAGTCGCCGGAAGCCTTTGAACCGTTCCTCAAGGTGATCAAGCAGCGCTCGAACTGCGTCATCAACATCACCACCGGCGGCGCGCCGACGATGAGCGTCGACGAGCGGCTTGGCCCCTGCGCCCATTTCAAGCCAGAGGTCGCCTCGCTCAACATGGGGTCGATGAATTTCGGCCTCTATCCGATGCTCGGGCGGTTCAAGCAGTTCCAGCACGAGTGGGAGGAGCCCTATCTCGCCGGCTCCAAGGACCGCATCTTCAAGAACACGTTTCAGGACATCGAGAACATCCTGACGACCTGCGCCAACAACGGCACCCGGTTCGAGATCGAATGCTATGACATCGGCCATCTCTACACGCTGGCCCACTTCGTCGATCGCGGTCTGGTCAAGCCGCCGTTCTTCGTCCAGAGCGTGTTCGGCATCCTCGGCGGCATCGGCGCGCATTACGAGGACGTGACGCACATGAAGCGCACGGCCGACCGCCTGTTCGGCAAGGACTACGTCTGGAGCGTGCTCGGCGCCGGCCGCAACCAGTTGCCGGTCGCGGCCATGTCGGCGGCGATGGGCGGCAATGTCCGCGTCGGGCTGGAGGATTCGCTGTGGATCGGTGCCGGCCGGCTGGCCGAAAGCAACGCCCAGCAGGTCCGGGCCGCGCGCCAGATCATCGAGGGACTGGGGCTGGAGATCGCCACGCCGGCCGAGGCGCGCGAGATGCTCCAACTCAAGGGGCATGACCGGGTCAATTTCTGACCCGGCGCGTCAGGGTGCGGGATCGGGAAGCACCGCGGTGGCCTCGATCTCGACCTTGGCCCGGTCCTCCATCAGAGCCGAGACCTCGACCACCGCCATGGCCGGGAAATTGCGGCCCATCACGGCGCGATAGGCCGCGCCGATCTCCTTGAGGCGCGCGAGATATTCGGCCTTGTCGGTGACATACCACGTCATGCGCACGACATGTTCGGGCCCTGCCCCGGCTTCGGCCAGCACGGCGATGATGTTGCGCAGCGTCTGCTCGAACTGGCCGACGAAATCGTCGGTCTCGAACTGCTGCTGACCGTTCCAGCCGATCTGTCCGCCCAGAAACACCAGCGTGCCGCGCGCCACGATGCCGTTGGCATAGCCCTTGGCCGGTGCCCACCCGGGTGGATTGAGCGAGGAATGAACCGATGTCATCGCGTTTGCCTTGTTGTTGGTTCCCGCCTCACCAGCCCGCTTCCTGCCTGAGGACGAACCGCTGGATCTTGCCGGTCGAGGTTTTGGGCAGTGTCGCGCGGAACTTGACCCGGCGCGGATATTTGTACGGCGCAATCACCGCCTTCACATGATCCTGAAGCCTGCGGATCATCGCCTCGTCTCCCGCAACACCTTGCCTGAGCACGACATGAGCCTCGACGATCATATGCCGCTCGGGATCGGGCGCGCCGATCACCGCGCATTCCGCCACATCGGGGTGCTTCAGCAACGCGGCCTCCACTTCCGGTCCGGCGATGTTGTAGCCGGCCGAAATGATCATGTCATCGGCCCGCGCGACGAAGTGGAACACCCCGTCGCCATCGCGCAGGAAGGTGTCGCCGGTGATGTTCCAGCCCGCCCGCACATACGACCGCTGGCGCGGATCGGCGAGGTAGCGACAGCCGGTCGGCCCGCGCACCGCCAGCAGGCCGGGCTCGCCGTCCGGCACCGGCTGCATGTCCTCGGTGACGATTTTCGCTTCGTAGCCCGTGACCGGGATCCCCGTCGCGCCGGGCTTGGCCGAGCCGATGCGGTTGGAAATGAAGATGTGCAGGAGTTCCGTCGCCCCGATGCCGTCGAGGATCGGCACGCCGGTTTTCTCCATCCACGCCTCGAACACCGGCGGCGGCAGCGTCTCGCCGGCCGAAACCGCGATCCGCAGCGAGGACAGGTCCGCGCCCTGATCCATCGCCGCCATCATCGCGCGATAGGCGGTCGGCGAGGTGAACGAGATCGTCGCGCGGTATTTCTCGATATAGCGCACCAGATTGGGCGGGGTCGCATCCTCCAGCAGCGCGGCTGCCGCGCCGAACCGCAGCGGGAAGACCGCCAGCCCGCCCAGCCCGAAGGTGAACGCCAGCGGCGGCGAGCCGACGATGACATCCTCGGGCGTGATGCCCAGAAATTCCTTCGCATAGCCATCGGCGATGATCATGAGATCGCGATGGAACTGCATCGTCCCCTTCGGTTCCCCGGTCGTGCCGGAGGTGAACCCCATCAGCGCGATATCGTCGGCGCTGGTGTCGCAGCAGGTGAAGGTCACCGGCTTGTCGAGCGCAAGGCGGTCCAGTTCGGCGTCATGGTTGGAGGTGCCGTCAAACGCCACCACCCGCACCGGCGGGGTCATCGCGCCCGCCGCCGCGACGATCTCGTCGGCCAGCCGGCTATCTGTGAGTGCCAGCGAAATCCGGCCACGCTCCAGCACCGGCTGCAATTCCCCGGCGCGCAGCATCGGCATCGTGTTGACCGCGATCCCCCCGGCCTTGGTCACCGCCAGCCACACCGCCACCATCGCCGGATTGTTGCCCGAGCGGATCAGCACGCGGTTGCCGGGCTTGAGGCCGAGGTCCTCGACCAGCGCATGGGCGAGGCGGTTGGTCCAGTCGTCCAGTTCCTTGTAGGTCCGCCGCCGTCCGTTGCCGATCAGCGCGGTGCGGTCGCCGAAGCCGCGCGCCACCATCCGCCCGGTCAGTTCATAGCCGGCATTCAGCCGCGCCGGATACCGGAATTCTGGCCGGTCGAGCAGCAGGTCCGGCCATTCGGCCAGCGGCGGCAGGTTGTCGCGCGCGAAGGTATCGACATGCGCGGACGGGCCAAGCCCAAGTTCAGGCCGGGTATCCGACATCGGCTCACTCCTCAAGCGTTGCGCGGGCAATGATGATCTTCTGCACGTCGGATGCGCCTTCATAGATGCGCAGCGCGCGGATCTCGCGATACAGCGTCTCGACCGGGGTGCCGGAGCGCACGCCGTCCCCGCCATGCAGCTGCACGGCGGCATCGATCGCCTTCTGCGCCATCTCGGTGGCATGCAGCTTGGCCATCGCGGCCTCGCGGCTGATGCGCGGCTGGCCCGAATCCTTGACCCAGGCGGCGCGGTAGATGAGCAGCGCGGCGGAATCGATACCGAGCGCCATGTCGGCGATATGGCCCTGCACCATCTGGAGGCTGGCCATCGGCGCGCCATAGAGTGCACGGGACTTCACCCGCGCCCGCGTCAGATCAAGCGCCTTGCGGGCAAAACCCAGCGCTGCCGCCCCCACCGTCGAGCGGAACACGTCGAGCGTTGCCATCGCCACGGCGAACCCCTGCCCCTCGCCCCCGATCCGCGCCGAAGCCGGCACGCGGCAGGCCTCGAACCGCAGCCGGGCCAGCGGATGCGGCGCGATGGTCTCCAGCCGTTCGGCCACGCTCAGCCCCGGCGCATCGGCCGGCACGATGAAGGCTGACAGCCCCTTGGCCCCCGGCCCGCCCGTACGGGCAAACACCACCATCACGTCGGCGATTCCGCCGTTGGAAATCCAGGTCTTTTCACCGTCAAGCACATAGTCTGCGCCGTCTGCCCGCGCGGTCATCGCGAGATTGGCGACATCCGACCCCGATTGCGGCTCGGTCAGCGCAAAGGCCGCGATCGCCCGCCCGCTCCGCGTCTCCGGCAGCCAGCGGCGGCGCTGCGCGTCGCTGCCCATCAGCGAGATCGGCCCGGCGCCGAGCCCCTGCATCGCAAAGGCAAAGTCCATCAGCCCGTCGTGCCGCGCCAGCGTCTCGCGCATCAGCGCCAGCGAGCGGACATCGAGCCGCCCGCCGGCAATCGCCGGGTCCGGCGCGGTCAGGGCCAGCAGCCCCGCCTCGCCCAGCGCCCGCACCAGCGCGCGGCAGGCACCGTCGACATCGTGGTGATCGATCGCACCAAAGCCCCCGGCAAACGTCTCCGCCCGCCCGGCCAGCGCGCGATGCGTCTCGTCAAAGAACGGCCAGCTTAGAAAACTGCGGTCCGCCATGGCTCAGTTGCCCTCGAACACCGGCTTTGTCTTGCCGGCAAAGGCATGGTAGGCGCGGTGGAAATCCTGCGTCTGCATGCAGATGGCCTGCGCCTGCGCTTCCGCCTCGATCGCCATGTCGATGCTCATCGACCATTCCTGCTTCAGCATCGTCTTGGTCATCATGTGGGCGAAGGTCGGCCCTTCGGTCAGCCGGCGCGCATAGGCGATCGCCTCGCCCTCCAGCGCGTCAGCGGCCACCAGCCGGTTGAAGAAGCCCCAGCGCTCGCCCTCCTCCGCGCTCATCGAACGACCGGTGTAGAGCAGGTCGGCGGCCCGCCCCTGCCCGATCACGCGCGGCAGCATCGCGCAGGCGCCCATGTCGCAGCCGGCCAGCCCGACGCGGGTGAACAGGAACGCCGTCTTGGCCTCGGGCGTCGCCAGACGGATATCGGAGAACAGCGCCACCATCGCCCCGGCGCCGACGCAGATGCCGTCAATGGCCGAGATCACCGGCTGCGGCGCGCTGTGGATCGCCTTGACGAGATCGCCGGTCATCCGCGTGAACGCCATCAGCCCCTTCATGTCCATCTTCGTCAGCGGGCCGATGATGTCGTGGACATCGCCCCCCGAGCAGAAATTGCCGCCGTTGGAGGCGATGACGACCGCCTTGACCGCGTCGGCATAGGTCAGCGCGCGGAACGTGTCGCGCAACTCGGCGTAGGATTCGAACGTCAGCGGGTTCTTGCGATCAGGTCGGTTGAGCGAGATGACGGCAACTTGCCCTTCCATCCGCCAGTTGAAATGCTGCGGGCGAAAATCGGCGCCAATCATGTCGGAGTCTCCTGTTCGGGGCGTTGTGTCGGAATGGCCTTCAGCGTTTCGATCAGATGGGCGGCCTCGGCATCGTCGAGCGCGGCAAGAAGAGCCGCAACCCACGCTTCATGCGCCCGCGCCATGGTCTGGAAATGCCGCGTTCCCGCCCCGGTCAGGCGCACCAGCGTGGTGCGCCGGTCGCCGGCCAGCGCAATGCGGGTGACATAGCCTTCATTGACCAGCCGCTCGATGATGCCGGTGACGTTGCCGTTCGACACCATCAGCATCCGTGACAGCTGCGTCAGCGAAATGCCGGCCTCCGACTTGTCGAGTGCGGCCAGCACATCGAATCGCGGCAGCGTTTCGCCAAACTCGGCCCGCAACCGCTCGCGCAGCGCGGCCTCGACCGCCCGCGTCGCCCGCAGCATCCTGATCCAGACGCGCAGCTTCTGCTTGCTGGCCGGCGGTACCGTCTCAGGCTGAATCTTGACGCCTCTCACGTTTCGCCTCCCGAAATCGCGGTTGGCTGCCGTTTGTGATGCACGGCCTGAGTGATCCGTTGCGAGGGACCGCGCAGCGTCATCGACGTTGCGAGGAAGGGTCCGGCGGCCCCGCCAACAAGGCACAGGATGCTCATGATGACCTCCCGCCGGGCGTCCGTCTCCCGACCGGACGCGCAAGTATTTTAG
>CALCZO010000175.1 GCA_937903315.1 uncultured Alphaproteobacteria bacterium | reverse complement strand
CCTGCCGATCATCAAGTTCTCGGTCGACTGGTGGAACACGCTGCACCAGCCGGCCAGCGTGTTCAAGAAGGGCGGCCCGTCGATCCATCCCGACATGCTCGAGCCGCTGCTGGTGATGGGCATCGCCTTTTCACTGCTGTTTGCCGCGATCCACATCGTGCGCATGCAGGCCGAGATCATCGACCGCCGCGCCGACCGGCTGGCCCAGCGCGCCGCGTCCCGGGAGGATTGATGATGTTCGGACCACATTCGCCCTACATCTACGCCTCCTACGGCGTTGCCGCCGTGATCATCGTGCTGCTGATCGCCGGCGCCTATCGCAGCCGCGCCGCCGCCCGGCGGCGACTGGCCGATCTCGAGCGGCTGGAGGGCGGCCAATGACCGATCCGGCACAGCCGGCCTCGACCCGGTCGCGACTCGGCATCTACCTGCCGCTGATCCTGTTTTCGGCACTCGCCGTGCTGTTCCTGTTCCGGCTGTTCGCCGGCGATCCCCAGCGCCTGCCCTCGGCGCTGATCGGCAAGCCGGCCCCGGCCACCAGCCTGCCGGCAATGCCTGGCCTTGCCGCCGGCGGCGCTGCGGTTCCCGGCATCGACGGGGCGTCAAAACCCGGCGTCGTCACTGTCCTCAACGTCTTTGCCTCGTGGTGCATCCCCTGCCGCGATGAGCATCCGGTGCTGGTCGATATGGCGCGGACGGCAAAAGCCGCCAACATCCGGCTGGTCGGCCTCAACTACAAGGACCAGCCGGCAGCCGGGCTGAAATTCCTGACCGATTTCGGCAACCCCTACCAGGAGGTCGGCGTCGACATGAGCGGGCGGGCCGGGATCGACTGGGGCGTCTATGGCGTGCCCGAGACCTTCGTCATCTCGCCCGGCGGCGTCATCACCTACAAGCACATCGGCCCGCTCTCGCCCGAGAAACTGAAGACCCTGCTGATGCCGGAAATCGAAAAGGCCCGCAGCCGGTAAAGACCGGCTGGCGGCGTCACTCCTTCGAAGCGCCCTCGTCCTTCGGCCCGTGCCGCAGCAGCAGCGGCGTCTGGGCCAGCGCGAACACCATCGTCAGCGGCATTACCCCCCAGACCTTGAACGCCACCCAGAAATCGGTGGTCTGGGTCCGCGCGATCACCTCGTTCAGCGCCGCCAGCACGAGGAAGAACAGCCCCCAGCGCAAGGTCAGGTGCCACCAGCCGGACTCGTCGAGATCGAACACCGAATCGAGCGCATAGGGCAGCAGCGGCTTGCCGAACGCCAGCCCGCCGAGCAGCAGCGCACCGAACAGCGTGTTGACGATGGTCGGCTTGAGCTTGATGAACGCGTCGTCCTGAAAATACAGCGTCAGCCCGCCGAACACGAGCACGACGACGCCCGACACCAGCGGCATCACCGGCAAACGGCCCAGAAGCTGCTTGGTCGCCACCAGCGAGACCAGCATCGCCACCATGAACACCGCCGTGGCGATCAGGATGCCGCTCTGCGGCCCGTTCGCCAGCCCCTCGCCGAACACCGCGGCCACCGCCGGCCGGAACAGGCCCGGCCGCGAATTGGCGAGGAAGAACAGCAGCAGCGGCCCCATCTCCAGCGCCAGCTTGAGCAGCGGATTGTCTTTCTTGGCAGTGGTCTCGGTCATCGGTTCAGTCCAGCCCGGCAATGGCGCGGGCGAAATCGCGCGCGGTGAAGGATTCAAGATCGTCGATGCTCTCGCCGACGCCGATGAAATGCACCGGAAGGCCGGATTTGTCGGCAATCGCGGCGAGGATGCCGCCGCGTGCAGTGCCATCCAGCTTGGTCATCACCAGTCCGGTAACCCCGGCAACCTTGCCGAACAGGTCGACCTGCGACAGCGCATTCTGGCCGACCGTCGCATCAAGCACGAGCAGCACCGCATGCGGCGTCTCCGGATCGAGCTTTTTCATCACACGGACGATCTTGCCCAGTTCGTCCATCAGCCCGGCCTTGTTCTGGAGCCGGCCGGCGGTGTCGATCAGCAGCACGTCGGTGCCATTGGCGCGCGCCTCGTTCAGCGCGTCGAACGCCAGCCCCGCGGCATCCGCCCCTTGCGCCCGCGCCACCACCGGCACGCCGTTGCGCGCGCCCCAGACGGTGAGCTGCTCGATCGCGGCGGCGCGGAACGTGTCCCCCGCGGCCAGCATCACGCTGCGTCCCTCGGCCTTGAACTTGGCGGCGAGCTTGCCGATCGTCGTCGTCTTGCCCGAGCCGTTGACCCCGACCATCAGGATGACGAACGGCCGGACGCCCTCCGGCACGACCAGCGGCCGCGCGACCGGTGCCAGGATCGCCTCGATCTCGTCGGCCAGCACGGCGCGGACCTCGTCGGGTCCGATCTCCCGGTCGAACCGGCCCTTGCCGATGGCCGCCGCGACGCGCTGGGCGACATCGACACCAAGATCGGCCTGGATCAGCACGTCCTCGAGATCCTCGAGCGTCGCCGCATCGAGCCGGCGCTTGGTGAACAGGTCGGTGATCCGGCCCGACAACTGGCCGGAGGTGCGCGACAGGCCGTCCTTCAGCCGGCTCCACCACGACCGGGGCGCGGCATCAGGCGCGGCGCTGGCGGCAGGCACCTCAGGAGCTGCGGTTTCGGGCACATCGCCGGCCGAGGGCTGAGGCTCGGCGCTGCCTCGCTTGAACAGGCGGCTGAAGAACCCGGGCTTGTGATCGTCGCTCATAGGCAGGACTTAACCCGTCGCCGCCGCCGCAACAAGGGCGGAGGGCGCATCGACCCCGGCATCCAGCCATAGCCGTCCGCCGGCATGGCCAGAAACCCGCCCGGTCAGGAAGCTTCCCGCTGCGACGCCTTCGGGCAGTATGACGGCCGTGAAGTCGGCGGTACGGCCGATGCCGCCGCGTTCGGCCAGCACCTCGACCATCCGGCCGGCCTGCCGGTCGAGATGGCGGGTGAGTGCTGCATCCCCCGCCGCGCGCAGCCGGGCAGCCCGCTCGCGGATCGCGGCACCGGCGACCTGCGGCATCCGCGCCGCCGGCGTGCCCGCGCGCGGCGAGAACGGAAAGACGTGCAGATGGGTCAGCCCGCAGGCCTCGACCAGATCAAGCGACCGCTGGAACTGCGCCTCCGTCTCGGTCGGGAACCCGGCAATGATGTCGGCGCCGAAGACGATGTCGGGCCTCAGCCGCCTGAGCCGCTCGCACAGTGCCACCGCATCGTCAAAACCGTGCCGCCGCTTCATCCGCTTGAGAATCAGATCGTCGCCGGCCTGCAACGACAGGTGCAGATGCGGCATCAGCCGCTCCTCGCTGGCGAACAGGCCGACCAGCGTCTCGTCCGCCTCGACCGAATCGATCGACGACAGCCTGAGCCGCCTCAGCGCCGGCACATGATAAAGGATGGCAGCAACCAGCGTGCCGAGGCGCGGCGCACCCGGCAGGTCGGCGCCATAGGAGGTGAGGTCGACCCCGGTCAGCGCGACATCGGCAATGCCCTGCTCGACCAGACGGGCGATGGCATCGGTCACCGCGCCCATCGGCACCGAGCGCGACGGGCCGCGGCCATAGGGGATGATGCAGAAGGTGCAGCGATGATCGCATCCGGTCTGCACCTGCACGAAGGCACGGGTATGACCGGGGATCGCCTCGGCCAGCGGGGTGGCGGTCCCGGTCAGCGCCATGACGTCGGGCACACCCGCACGCGGCGGCGCGGCGGCACCGTCGTCGTGCCGCCATGACCCGACCTCCGTCTTGACCCCGTTGCCGACCATGCCGTCGACTTCCGGCATCGCGGCGAACCCGGCGGTTTCGGTCTGCGCCGCGCAGCCGGTGACGAGGATCGTCACCCCCGGCCGCTCGCGGCGGATGCGGCGGATCGTCTGGCGCGCCTGCCGCACCGCTTCGCCGGTCACCGCACAGCTGTTGACGATGACGAGATTGTCGCGCCCTGCCGCCAGCGCCGCCCGCCTTATCGCTTCGGATTCGACGAGATTGAGCCGGCAGCCGAAGGTCACGACCTCGACGGGCGTGCGCACGTCAGCCATCGCGCCGCGCCAGCAATGAGGGATCGAGCCGGCCCGAGAAGGCCGTCGCGGTGCCGCCGCTCATCTCGACATGGCCGTCCGCGCGCCAGGTGATGGCCAGATCGCCGCCCGGCAGCGTGATGCGGACGCTCCGTCCCGTCAGCCCCGCGCGATGGGCGGCCACCGCCGCCGCACAGGCGCCCGAACCGCAGGCCAGCGTCAGCCCCGCGCCGCGTTCCCACACCCGCTGGATCAGGTGATCCGTGCCGGCCAGCGCCACCAGCGAGATGTTGGCCCGTTCGGGGAAGACCGGATCGGTTTCGAGGATCGGACCGACCCGTTCGAGTTCATGCGCATCGACATCGGCAACGAAGAAGATCGCGTGCGGGTTGCCCATCGAGACCGCGCTGAATGTCGCCGGCAGGCCGGCGGCAAGCCGGGACGTGTCGAGCGCGACCGCCCGGGTATCGACATCGTGCCGCGCCAGCGGAATCGCCGCCGGATCGAGCCGGGCCGGCCCCATGTCGACGGTGACACCGGCCTTGCTGCGCCAGGCCCGTAGCAGCCCGGCACCGGTCTCGATCGTCGCCTCGTTGCGGCCGCTTTCGTCCATCAGCCTCTGGCCGATGCAGCGCGTGGCATTGCCGCAGGCGGCCACTTCCGAACTGTCCGGGTTGAAGATGCGCATGAAGGCATCGGCCCGGGCCGAGGGCTCGAGCACGATCATCTGGTCGCAGCCGACTCCATAACGCCTGTCGGCGATGCGGCGGGTCTCGTCCGGCGTGAAGGCGAGCGGGGCGCGGCGCGCGTCGAACACGACGAAATCGTTGCCGAGGCCGTTCATTTTGACAAAATCAATCACGTTCCTGCTCTCTGACGGCCAAAATGCCATGCTGCCTGCGAATTGCGCTTGCAATCGTCATACAATGCAGGTCATCGATTGAGCAATTCTCCGTCTGTCACAACCGGGACGGGCAGGTCCCCAGACGGAGAAAGCAGGGAGCACGATGCGGCTGGCGCGTTTTGTCGCCGTTCTGACGCTGGCAATGACGACGGCTCTGGCCGGCGAACCGCTGCCCGTCTCCATCGTCCCGGTGCCGCTGCCCCACCTGCCGCTCGGCGTTGTCAGTTTTCCCTCCGGCAAGGCCATCAACGTCTCGGTCTCGCCCGGCGCGGGCGCCTTCCGCGCGCCGGGCGACCCGGAGGGGCGTATCTGGACCATCACCGACCGCGGCCCTTCGGTCGACTGTTCCGAACAGGGCGAACTGACCGGGCCGGACGGGCGCCAGCTCTGCGCCGGCGGCATGCGCGGGCGCATCTATTTCCTGCCCGGCTACGCCCCGTCGATCTACGCCATCGACATCGCCGCCAACCGGGCGCGGTTCGCCGAGATGATCGTGCTGACCGGCACCTCGGGCAAGCCGCTGACCGGCATCGTCAACCCCTCGATCGCCGGCAAGGCCGAACTGGCGGTGACGGTGGATGGCGCGCCGCTTGCGCCCGACCCCTCGGGCGTCTCGCCCGGCGCGCTGGTCCGGCTGGCCGACGGCCGGTTCTGGATCGCCGACAATTTCGGCCCCTCGCTGCTCGAGGTCGATCCCTCTGGCCGTGTCCTGCGCCGCCTGGTGCCGGCCGCATCGCTCGAAAACTACCGCAACGCCGACTACCCGGTCGAGCCGGTGCTGCCGGACGTGCTGGGGCTCCGACAGGTCGGCCGGGGCTTTGAGGGTCTGGCGGTCGCGCCCGATGGCGACAGCCTGTATGTCGCGATGCAGAGCGCGGTGATGAACCCGGACATCGAGGCCTACCGCTTCTCCTCCGCCGTGCGCATCCTCAAGATCGACCGGGCAACCGGCCGGACGCTGGCGCAGTTCCTCTATCGGCTAGACCCGCCTGTGGCCTTTGCCGGCACCGATCCGGCGACGCCGCGCCGCCAGTCGGAGGTCAAGGTCACCGAACTCTCCGCCCTGCCTGATGGTCGCCTGCTGGTGCTCGAACGGCTGGGTGGTGCCTGCCGCTTTTACTGGATCGACCTCAGCACGGCGACACCGCTGCCCGACGCGCTCGATTCTCCCGCGTTCCAGCCGCCGCTGGAAGCGCGGGCCGAGCAGGACTGGGCCGGGGCCGGCCTCGTCCCGATCGCCAAGACCTTGCTCGCCAGCACCGGCAGCGAAGCGCTGTTCGGCCGCAGGCTGAACGGCATGGCGGTGCTGTCCGGCCATGACATTGCCGTGATTGCCAACAATGACTTCGGCATTGACGGCAGCCGCACCCAGATGTTCCGCTTGACCTTGCCGGAGACAGTCCTCAAGTGAATCCGGGGGCTCGCACCCGAGGTCCATGATTCGGCCAAAAGGGGCACCTTTGTGGAGCATGGGCCATGAACAGGGCACGAATCACACCGTTTTTGCGGGCAATCGCTCTGGTTGCCGGTCTTGGCGGCAGCGCATCGGTTGCCCAGCAGGCGACACCGCCCGCGAGCCCCTCGGCGCCCGCCGCTCCTGCCGAAGACATGACCAGACCCTCCGCTGACGCATCGACGGCCAGGGAGGTGACGCTCACCGCCCGCCCGGTGTTGATGTTGCGGGGGCAGGGCAACTGGGACGAGGGCTACGAGACGCTGATGAAGGCGTTCGGGGCCTTGCGGTCGGAGGCGGCCCGCCTCGGCCTCAAGCCGATGGGCAAGCCGCAATCGGCGTTTACCGAAACCTCCGACCAGACCTTCAGCTACGAGGCGATGCTGGCGCTCGAGGCGCCGCCGCCTGCCGGTGTCCAGCCGGGCGGCGGCATCGCGTTCGCCACGTCGCCCGAGGGGCGGGCGTTCGTGTTTTCCCACACCGGCGCCTATGACGACATCGACAGCGTCTACGAAGCGATCACCGCCTGGCTCGACGAGAAGGGGCTGACGGCCAAAGGCTCGTTCATCGAGGAATACCTCAACGAGCCGCAGGGCGCCGACGACGCGTTGCTCCAGCTCAACATCTACGTCTTCGTGCAATAGTCGACGGGCTTTGACTCGCGCGCCCGTTCGGGCTATGAGCCGTCCATTCTGGTGAGATCGACGTCCTGATCCGCCGACCGGCCTTGCGGGGCCGGAGGTCAACGTCCGACAGCGCGGTTGCGCCCTCGGGCGCACAATCGTTTGCGGCGTCTCCGGGCGCCATCGGGAAGGGTGACACGATGTTCGAAGGTTTGTCCGGACGGCTTTCCGGCATCCTCGA
>CALCZO010000174.1 GCA_937903315.1 uncultured Alphaproteobacteria bacterium | reverse complement strand
TTCGGCGGCGGCTCGGCGCTCGATGCCGGCAAGGTCATCGCCTTCATGGCCGGGCAGACCCGGCCGATGTGGGATTTCGAGGACGTCGGCGACTGGTGGACGCGGGCCAACCCGGACGGAATCGCGCCGATCGTCGCGGTGCCGACGACCGCAGGAACCGGCTCGGAAGTCGGCCGCGCCGGCGTCATCACCGACGAGACCACGCACACCAAGAAGGTGATCTTCCATCCGAAAATGATGCCGAAGATCACGCTTTGCGACCCTGAACTGACGGTGGGCATGCCGCGGATGATCACGGTCGGCACCGGGATGGATGCGTTCGCCCATTGCCTCGAAGCCTATTGCGGCCCGTTCTATCACCCGCTTGCCGACGGCATCGCGCTCGAAGGGATGCGGCTGGTCAAGGAGTACCTGCCGCGCGCCGCCAGGGACGGGACCGACATCGAGGCGCGCGCCCAGATGATGTCCGCCGCCGCGTTGGGGGCGACTGCGTTCCAGAAGGCGCTGGGGGCGATCCATGCGCTGTCCCACCCGGTCGGGTCGCTGCACAACACCCATCACGGCATGACCAACGCCACCTTCATGCCCTATGTGCTGGCGTTCAATCGTCCGGCGATCGAGGACAAGCTGGCGCGGGTTGCCGCATATCTCGGGCTGAAGCCGGGGTTTGACGGCTTTTTCGCGTTCGTGATGGACCTTCGGGCCGAATTGGGCGTGCCGCACACGCTGCCGGACCTCGGCGTCGCCAACCCCGATATCGCGCTGATGGCGAGGATGTCGCCGGTCGATCCGACCGCCGGCGGCAATCCCGTGCCGCTCGACGAGGCAGCCTCCGCCCGGCTGTTCGAGCAGGCGATGACCGGCAGGCTGTGACCGCGCCTAGGTGCGAATTCCGTCGGCGAACGGATCGGCGGGATCACGGATCAATGTCGTCTCTCCGGTGATGAAGGCCGTGCCGGTGATGACGGGGGCGATCCGACCGCCCTCCAGCGACTGATAGCTGGCCTCGAACCGGCTGCCGATGACGCTTTCCTGCACCCAGGGCACGCCGGGAGCGAGCTTGCCGTCGGCCGCGAGACAGGCCAGCTTGGCGCTGGTGCCGGTGCCGCAGGGCGAGCGGTCATAGGCCCCGCCGGGGCAGAGCACAAAGGAACGGCTGTCCGCGCCGGGCGTGGGCGGGCCGAAGATCTCGATATGATCGATCCGTTCGCCATTCGCGCCGGTGATCCCCTGCGCATCGAGCGCATCCTGCATCGCCTGCGCGGCGCCGGTGAGGTGCTGGAGATGGGCACCGTCGATCGGGCATGGCGCGTCATTGGTCAGGAAGAACCAGTTGCCGCCCCAGGCAATGTCACCGGTCACCCGGCCCAGCCCCGGCACGTCGATCTCGACCGCGCGGGCATGGCGATAGCTCGGCACGTTGCGGATGCGCGCGGTGTTGCGGTCGAGCAGTTCGAAGCTGACGGTGCCGACCGGCGTTTCCACCCTGTGCTCGCCCGGCCCGATCCGGCCCAGATGCGCCAGCGTCACCGCAAGGCCGATGGTGCCGTGGCCGCACATGCCGATGACGCCGACATTGTTGAAATAGATGATGCCGGCGACACAGGCCGGATCGACCGGCGGCACGATCAGCCCACCGACCACCGCATCATAGCCGCGCGGCTCGTTGACCGCGAAGGAGCGGACCGAATCGAAGTCGCGGGCAAAGATCGCTCGCCGTTCCGCAAGACTGCCGCGCCCAAGGTCCGGCCCGCCTTCGACGATCAGCCGTGTCGGCTCGCCGGCCGTATGGGAATCGATGACGCGCATCGGATCACCCGTTCTGTTGCGCCCAGTCCGCATACCAGCGCTTGAACAGATCAAGCTGGGTCCGGGCAAAATGCTGCTGGCTGGCCGACAGGGCATCGGCGGCGTTGAAATTGAGTTCGTACTCGCGATTGCCCTCCAGCACCATCAGGTACTTGAAGAACAGGACCAGATCGACGCCCTCGTCGAACGTTGACAGCACCTTGAGCGCGGCTTCAAGCTCCAGCGCGCGGCGCCGGGCCAGCGCATCACCCGCCGCCGCCTTCTCGCACAGGGCAACCAGATGCAGCACCTCGCGCGGCAGGACATTGCCGATGCCGGTGATCGCGCCTTTCGCGCCGCAATTGACGTAGCCGTGGAACACCTCGGTATCAACGCCTACCATCAATGTCAGCGCCTCGGACCGGCCCGTGATATGCTCGGCGGCATAGCTCATGGCTTTTGCGCTGCCAAATTCCTTGAAGCCGATCAGGTGCGGATAGCGCTCGTTGAGGGCAAAGAACAGATCGGCCTTGGTCTCGAAGCCGTAATAGGGGCTGTTGTAGATCACCGACGGCAAGCCGTCGCCCGCTTCCAGAATGCCGGCGAAGTGCGCCTTCTGCGCCGCCGGTGAGGAGCCGCGCGAAAGGACGCGCGGGATGATCATCAGACCCGCAGCGCCGACCCTTTTCGCATGGGCCGCGAGCGCCGCCGCCCGCATCGGGTTCTGCGCCCCGGTGCCGACAATGACCTTGATGCCGGCCTTCACCAGCCGCTCGACGCCCTCCATCCGCTGCTCGTCGGTCAGCAGCGGCCAGTCGCCCATCGACCCGCAATAGACCACCGAGGCCATGCCGATGCCGACGAGTTCGCGCGCCTTGGCGACCAGCGCGTCGAAATCGGGGGAGCGATCCTGACGGCAGGGCGTCATCAGCGCCGGGATGACGCCCGAGAATACAGATTGCGACATGCGGCCTCCTTGGCGGACGGCAAAAGACAGCCGTCCACATCCCTGTGAAAGTAAGATTGTAGATTTTATACAATTCTGGTCAACCGCTATTTTGCAGAACGGAATCGCGCGCTGCCTGGCCAGATGGTCTGCGGACAAGGCCGGTCTCATCAAGGCTTTTGGGCGCATCGGCAGGACATGGGTTGCGCTGCTCCGCGCCCCATGCTTGGATCGTCGTCATAACGGTCACCGTACTGTCACCTTGAGGCGATAGGCGGACCAAGACCGAGCGTTCCGGGGTGGTCCCGGACCCTGAGGGAGACATACGATGTCGTTTTTCACACGATCCGCACTGCTTGCTGCCACTGCGCTGACGGTTTGCGCCGCGCCTGCGCTGGCGCAGACGGAAATCCAGTGGTGGCATGCCATGACCGGCGCCAACAATGACGTGGTCAACAAGCTGGCTGCCGACTTCAACGCGTCGCAGAAGGATTACAAGGTTGTCGTGGCCTACAAGGGTTCGTATGCCGATACGATGAACGCTGGCATCGCCGCGTTCCGCGCCGGCAATGCGCCGCATATCCTTCAGGTGTTCGAGGTCGGCACCGCCTCGATGATGGGCGCCGGCAAGGCGATCAAGCCGGTGGCCGAGCTGATGGCGGAAGCGGGCGAGAAGTTCGACCCCAAGGCCTACCTGCCGGCGGTGACGGGCTATTATTCGACCGCCAAGGGCGAGTTGCTGTCGTTCCCGTTCAACTCGTCGTCCTCGGTGATGTGGTACAACAAGGACGCCTTCAAGAAGGCCGGCCTGAACCCCGACGCGCCGCCGAAGACCTGGCCGGAGGTGTTCGACAGCGCCAAGAAGCTGCAGGCCGCCGGCTATGCGTCGTGCGGGTTTGCCTCGGCGTGGATCACCTGGCTGAACATCGAGCAGTTCGCGGTGTGGCACAACACCCCGCTGGCCACCAAGGGCAACGGCATCGACGGGTTCGACGCGGTGCTGACGATGAACGGACCGCTGTTCGTCAAGCATCTCGAGAATCTCGTCGAGGCGCAGAAGACCAAGACGTTCGATTATTCGGGCCGCACCAACACCGGTGAAGGCCGCTTCACCTCGGGTGAATGCCCGATCATGCTGACCTCGTCGGGCTTCTATGGCAACGTCAAGGCCAACGCCAAGTTCGACTGGGCGAATGCGCCGATGCCGTACTATCCCGATGTCGCCGGCGCGCCGCAGAACTCGACCCTGGGTGGTGCCTCGCTTTGGGTGATGGGCGGCAAGCCGGCGGCCGAGTACAAGGGCGTCGCCAAGTTCTTCGCCTTCCTGTCCGACACCGACCGTCAGGCTGAGCTGCACACCAAGTCGGGCTACCTGCCGATCACCAAGGCGGCCTATGAGAAGGTCAAGTCGTCCGGCTTCTACAAGAACAACCCCTATCTCGAAACCCCGATCAAGGAACTGACCAACAAGGAGCCGACGGTCAATTCGCGCGGTCTGCGCCTTGGCAACCTCGTCCAGATCCGCGACATCTGGGCCGAGGAGATCGAGCAGGCGCTGGCCGGCAAGAAGACCGCCAAGGCGGCGCTTGATGCGGCGGCCGAA
>CALCZO010000173.1 GCA_937903315.1 uncultured Alphaproteobacteria bacterium | reverse complement strand
CCGCCGGGCAGTTCCCAGTTCTGCTTGTCGAAATATTTCGGATCGCCGACGATCGGATGGCCGATGTGCGAGGCATGGGCGCGCAGCTGATGCGTGCGCCCGGTCACCGGCTTCAGCGACAGCCATGCCAGTTTCTGCGCCGAGGTATCGACCACGGCATAATACGTCACGGCATGGTCCGCGCCCTCGTCGCCATGGCGCGCGACCTTCATCTTCGCATCGCCATGCTCGTCCTCGCCCTTGGCAAGGTAGGTCGAAATCCGCCCCTGCTTGACGCGCGGCACGCCCGCCACCAGCGCCCAGTAGATCTTGCGCGCCGAACGCGAGCGGAAGGTCTTCGCCAGCGTCGCCGCCGCAAGCCGCGTCTTGGCGATGACCAGACAGCCGGCGGTATCCTTGTCGAGCCGGTGGACGAGGCGCGGGCGCTGCCCGTCGCGGCTGACCAGCGCATCCAGCATCCCGTCGACATGGCGCACCGTGCCCGAACCGCCCTGCACCGCCAGCCCCGCCGGCTTGTTCAGCACCATCATCTCGTCGTCTTCGTAGAGTGTGATCGAGCGGAGAAACTCGGCGTAGTTCTCCTCGCGCTTGGCCTCTTTCAGCGAGCGCGGCCGATCACTGGACGAACCGGCGCGCGAACCGCCGCCGTTGCCGGTCCCGGCCTCGCGCGGGTTGGCATCCTTGTCGAGCGGCGGGATGCGGATCACCTGTCCCGGCTCCAGCCGCGTATCGGTCTTCGCCCGCTTGCCGTCGATCCGCACCTGCCCGGTGCGCAGCAGTTTTTGCAGATGGCCGAAGGCCAGCGCGGGGAAATGCTGGCGGAACCAGCGGTCGACCCGCATCTCCGTCTCGTCCGCCTTCACCGTCCGGGTTGTAACCGCACTCATCCTGCCACCCATTTGCCGACGATAAGGCCAAGCGCCACACCGAGAAGAGAACATCCGACCGACGCAGCGACATAGAGCACCGCAACCGTGCCCTGCTCGCGCAGCCACAGGCCGGCGGCGTCAAGCGCGAAGGCCGAAAAGGTCGTATAGCCGCCAAGCAGGCCGGTCATCAACAAAAGCCGCGCGGCGTGCGTGCCGGAATCAAGCGAGGGCAGCAGGCGGAACGCCAGCCCCATCACGAAACACCCAGCGATGTTGACCGCCAGCGTGCCGAACGGAAACGCCGGGCCGAGCAGCCGCAGTGCCGCAAGCCCGGTCAGCCAGCGCAGCACCGAGCCGAGGCCCCCGCCGACGAACACCAGCACCGCATCACGGACCATGTGCCCGCTCCCGCCTCAGTTTGGCCCACCAGTCGAGCCGCTTGCGAATCTCGCGCTCGAACCCGCGCTCGACCGGCTGATAGTAGGTCTGCGGCCCCAGCGCATCCGGCCAGTAGTTCTGGCCGGAAAAGGCATCGGGCGCATCATGGTCATAGGCGTAATCGGCGCCGTAGCCTTCCGACTTCATCAGCTTGGTCGGCGCGTTGAGGATGGTCTTCGGCGGCATCAGCGATCCGGCTGCCTTGGCCGAGCCGAGTGCGGCCTTGTAGGCGGTATAGACCGCATTCGATTTCGGCGCCGTGGCAAGATAGATCACGCATTGGGCGAGCGCGAGTTCACCTTCCGGACTGCCGAGGAAGTCGAACGAGTCCTTGGCCGCCAGCGCCATGACCAGCGCCTGCGGATCGGCGTTGCCGATATCCTCGCTCGCCATCCGCACCAGCCGACGGGCGAGGAACAGCGGATCCTCGCCGCCATCCAGCATCCGGCAGAAATAGTACAGCGCCGCGTCGGGATCGGAGCCGCGGATCGTCTTGTGCAGGGCGGAAATGAGGTTGTAATGCCCCTCCCGGTCGCGATCGTAGATCGGCGCGCGCCGTTGCAGCACCGCGCCGATCTGATCGGCGGTAAAGACCTCGCGCTCCCGCGCCGCGCGCCACAGTTCCTCCGACAGCGTCAGCGCCGCGCGCCCGTCGCCATCCGCCATCGCGATCAGTGTCGCCCGCGCCGCATCATCGAGCGGCAACGGCCGGTCCTCGACCGCTTCGGCCCGCCGGATCAAGAGGTCGAGCGCCGCGGCATCGAGCGCCTGGAAGGTCAGCACCCGCGCCCGCGACAGCAGCGCCGCATTGAGCGCGAACGACGGATTTTCCGTTGTCGCCCCGACAAGCGTGATTGTCCCGTCCTCCATGACAGGCAGGAAACTGTCCTGCTGCGTCCGGTTGAAGCGGTGGATTTCGTCAACGAACAGCAGCGTCCCCTGCCCGGTCGCCCGCCGGCCTCGCGCCGCCTCGAACACCTTTTTCAGGTCCGCAACGCCGGAAAAAATCGCCGAAATCTGCTCGAAATGCAGGCTCGTCTCGCCGGCGAGCAGCCGCGCCGCGGTGGTCTTTCCGGTCCCTGGCGGTCCCCAGAAGATCATCGAGCCGAGCGAGCCGCCGTCGATCAGCCGGCGCAGCACGCCGTCCGGCCCTGTCAGATGCCCCTGCCCGATCACCTCGTCGAGCCGGGTCGGACGCAGCCGGTCGGCCAGAGGCCTCGGCGCGTCCTTCTCCAGCCCGGCGGCGGTGAACAGGTTGGTCATCCCCGCTCAGCCTCCGAACACCGTGGTCAGCACCTGCCCGCCACGGTTGATCGCGATCCGCCAGGTGTAGCTGCGCGCCTTCATCGCCTCGTCGAGCATCTTGGTCGAACCGATCTTGGTGCCGTTGACCGACAGGACGATATCGCCCTTCTGGAACCCGACCTGATGGGCCGGGCTGCCGGGCGCGATCTCCATCACCGCCACGCCCTCGCCGTCGCTCGACAGCGACAGTTCGTCCGCCACCGCCGGCGACAGGTTGGCGACCGTGACCCCCGCCAGCGGCGTCATGCCGGAAATGCGCAAGGTCTCGCGCGGGCGCGTCTCGGGTGCGGCCATCAGCCGGGTCGGCAACACCAGCTTGCGGCCGTTGCGCAGGATGGTGATCGAAATGGTCCCGCCCACCGGCTTCGTGGCAAAGCGGAAGCCGAAACTGTCCGGATCAGCAACGTCCGCTCCGTCCACGGCGGTGATCACATCGCCCGCCTTGAGGCCCGAGGCATCGGCGGGGCTGTCCTTGACGACGCTGGCAACCAGAGCGCCCGAGGGCCGGTCGAGTCCGATCGATTCAGCAATCTCCGCCGTCACCTGCTGCATCCGCGCGCCGTACCACGGCCGTGTCACCACCTTGCCGCCGGCGCGCGCGCTGGCCACCACCACCCGCACCATATTGGCGGGAATGGCAAAGCCGATGCCGTGGCTGCCGCCCGATTTGGAATAGATCGCGGTGTTGATGCCGATCACCCGGCCCTGCACATCAACCAGCGCCCCGCCCGAATTGCCCGGATTGATCGCCGCATCGGTCTGGATGAAGAACTGGTAGTCGGACACGTCGACATGCGTGCGCGCCAGCGCCGAGATGATCCCCTGCGTCACCGTCTGGCCGACACCGAAGGGATTGCCGATCGCCAGAACGATGTCGCCGACTTCAAGCGCGTCGGAATCACCAAGCTCCAGCGCCGGGAACCGATCGCGCGATTTCAGCCTGAGCACCGCAAGGTCCGTCTTGGGATCGCGCAACAGGATATCGGCCTCGAATTCCCGCCGGTCGGCCAGCGACACCTTCACCTCCGTCATCCCTTCGATGACGTGGTGATTGGTGACGACGATGCCGTCATCAGCAACGATGACGCCCGAACCGACCGACTGCTGCACACGCTCGCGCGGGCTGCGTCCGCCGAACAGGTCGCGGAAGAACGGATCGTCGAAAATCGGGTTGCGGGCCTGGGTCTGCCGCCGTGTGCCATAGACGTTGACCACAGCCGGCCCGGCACTCTTGACCACTGGCGCAAAGGACAGGGTGATATCGGCGCGGGTTTCCGGCGCCTTCCTGCCGAACAGCTGGGCTGTTGCAGGCAGCGCTGCGGATACCGCCAGAAGCATCAGACCATAGACCAGCCGGTTCATGCACCCGCCTCCGCTCGTTCGAATACGTCAGGGACCGGACTAGCATATACCGGTCGGTTCTCAAGCCCGCATCCGCGCGCCGGAGAAATGACGGTCGTGTCATTGAAGTGTCATCGCTGGATTCTAGAACCCCGGCTACAGGCATGTGCCAAGGCGCAGCCCGACCGAATTTTCCAAAGGAGACGCAGATGAAACTCTCGACCCTCGTGGTGGCCACCGGCCTCGCCGTTGCCTCTTTCGGCGTTGCCAACGCCGCCGACATCTCCGGCGCCGGGGCGACCTTCCCCTACCCGATCTATTCGAAGTGGGCGGATGCCTACAAGAAGGAGACGGGCAATGGCCTCAATTACCAGTCGATCGGCTC
>CALCZO010000172.1 GCA_937903315.1 uncultured Alphaproteobacteria bacterium | reverse complement strand
TCAGGTCCGCCATGTCGAGATAGCCGATGTCCTTGTAGTAGACGATCAGCGGCTTTCCCATCGCGGCGGCGATCCGGCCGATGCCGCGCGCAACGCCCGTGCGATCGGCCACGCCGCGCATCGGCAGCACCATTGCGGTCGGGAAGGCGCGGCGCGACAGGATCGCCGCCTGATCCATCGCCTTGCCGAATTCGGCGCCGATCGAGGGGATCGACCAGTCGTCGCCCTCAGCCACCGCCTCGGCCATGTCGAGGAAGGCCGGGAAATCGGAGACGCCGACGCCGTACATGTTGGCGTTGCCGCCCCACATGTGGGTGGTCACGCCTCCGGCGCGAAGATGCGCGGTCAGGCGGGCATTCTCGACCACCGAAACGGTCAGATCATCGTTGCGGCACAGCGGCGGCACGGCAAGGACCGAACGTCTCAGGTCGGCAACGGTGACGGGGCTGGTTTTCATTGTGGAACTCCTCGAAGGCGCGGGGAAAGGCTGGGATCAACCGGCAAAACGCGGCTGGGCAAGGCCGGTGATCCCCAGCCCGTGAATGGCGAACAGGCCGCCGGCCTGCGGCTGGCGGTCCTCGGTGCCGGGGGTCAGGCCGACGCCGATGGAGGTGACATAGAGCGTGTCGAGCCGCGGGCCGCCGAACCACGGCCGGCTCGGCTTTTCGCATGGCATGGCGATGATCCGGTCGATGACGCCGGCGGGGGTGATGCGCACCATCTGCCAGCCCGAAACGCCGGCCATCCAGTAGCAGCCGTCGGCATCCACCGTCGCCCCGTCCGGCCGCCCGGCCACCTGCCGCGTATCGAAGAACACGCGCCGCTCGCCCGGCGTGCCGGTGTCGGGGTCATAGGCGCAGGACCAGATCGTGCGCACCGCCGGGTTGGAATCGGACAGGTACATCGTCCGCCCGTCGGGCGAGAACGCCATGCCATTGGTGGTGAACGTACCGTCCCAGAACGCGCTGACGCGATGGTCGGCATCGAGCCGGTAGAATGTGCCGGTCCGTTCGGGCGGCTGGTCCATTTTCATCGTCCCGGCCCAGAAGCGGCCCTGCCGGTCGACCGCGCCGTCGTTGAAGCGGTTGCCAGGCCGGTCGGTCTCCGGCCGCGCGATCCGTGTCCGGGCTCCCGTCGCCCAGTCAATCCGGGCGATGTCGTGTTTCAGCGCCACCACTGGATTGCCGGCGGCATCGAGCGCGGCGCAGCCGATCGGTTCGCCGAAATCGCGATGGTCGAGCGTCCCGTCCTTCAGGCGGTAGAGCCGCCCGGCGGGAATATCGACGAACCACAGTGCAGCGCTCGCCTCGTCCCAGAACACGCCCTCGCCGACATCGCAGCGGATATCGGCAACGCTTTCGATCTCAACCGCCATTCTCGGCCTCCGCCGCCTGGATCAGTGCCCGGATGTAGCCGTAGCCGAAGGCGAAAGCGACGCCGCGCTCGTTTGGCCCGGAAATATGCGGCATGTGATCGGGCATGATCATGTGCTCGTAGCCGACCGCACGGTACAGCTTCATGCTTTGCCACATGTCCATCGTTCCCTCCTCGGGGAAGGTCTCGCGGAACGACAGCCTGCCGCCGGCGATGTTGCGGAAATGGACGTTGAAGATCTTGCCGCGCTCGCCGAACCAGCGGATCACGTCGAACACTTCGGTTGCCGGATCGTCGAGCATCTCGCCCACCGTGCCCTGGCAGAAATTGAGACCGTGATACCGGCTTTCGTGCAGGCTCACGAACCGCTTGAGGCCCTCGACGGTGCCCAGCACGCGCGAGACCCCGCGATAGCCCGGCGGCGTGTAGGGATCATGCGGATGGCAGGCAAGCCGGACGCGGTACTCCTCAGCCACCGGCACGACGCGCGCAAGGAAATAGTCGATCCGTTCCCAGTTGGTGTCGGGATCGAGCAGCCCGGCAAGGCCGGGCGGCGCGTTCTGGTCGGCAAGGTCCCAGCGGAAGGCTTCCGCCTGCGCGCCCCCGCGCCCTGCTTCCAGCGGCGTACGCGGGATACCGATCAGGTTGAGATTGTATTTGGCCGCCGGAATACCGGCCCGGGCGAGCGTGCGGATCAGCGCGCAGATCGAATCGATCTGCCGGTCGCGGTCCGGCCCGGCGAGCAGGATATCCGGGCTCTGCGCCTGCTCGATCGGCCGCGACGACAGCGGCAGCTGCACCATGTCGTGCACCATGCCGTAGCCGGCGATGCGGTCGCGCAGCCGTTCGAGATCGTCGAGCGTCCAGTCATGCGGGTTGCCGGGCGGGTCCTGACACAGATGTGTGATGCCAAGCTGGGCCCACACCTCGAAGTCGCTGTCGTCCCTTGCCTGAAGCTGCGTTGCGAGTTTCACTGATCGTCCAAAGTTCGCGTTGCCAATTGTATGATGTCTGACTAATCTGATGGATACAAGAGCAAGCTCGGTCAAGAGTGCAACCTCGGGAGGAATGCTGGATGATGAGAACGGTTCATGGATCAATCGCTGGCGCGCTTGGTCTGGCACTGGTGGCCTGGGGCCCCGGCGCGCAGGCTCAGGTCGTCAAATCCGAGGCCCCGGCGCTTGCCGCGCTCGCCAAGGACGGCAAGCTGCCGGCCGTCGCCGCCCGCGTCGGCGATGAGCCGGAGGTGGTGACGCCGCTGAAAAGCGTCGGCAAGTACGGCGGTCAGCTCCGTTACGGCCTGCGCGGCTCATCCGACCACAACAACATCCTGCGCATGGTCGGCCCGCAGGGCCTCGTGCGCTGGGATCTCGGCTACACCAAGGTCATTCCCAACGTCGCCAGGTCGTTCGAGGTCAGCCCGGACGCCAAGGTGTTCACCTTCCGCCTGCGCAAGGGCATGAAATGGTCGGACGGTACGCCGTTCACCGCCGATGATGTCCTGTTCAACATGAATGACATCGTCATTGCCGGCGCTCTGGCCCCGCTCGGTCCGCGCTACATGGCCGGCGGCAAGCCGGTGGTGGTCGAGAAGGTCGACGAGACGACGGTCAAGTTCACCTTTGCCGATTCCTACGGCGATTTCCTCGCCGAACTGGCGTCTCCGCTCGGTCAGAACCCGGTGCTTTATGCCAAGCACTATTGCTCGCAGTTCCTGCCCAAGTACAACGCCAAGATCGACGATCTGGTCAAGGAAGCCAAGGTTCCGGACTGGAAGGGCCTGTTCCAGCAGAAATGCGGCGACCTCGAAATTCCCTCGCGCTGGGGCAATCCGGCCCGGCCGACGCTCGATCCGTGGATCGTCAAGGAGCCCTATGCCGGCGGCGCGACCCGCGTCGTGCTCGACCGCAATCCCTATTTCTGGCAGGTCGATACGGCCGGCAACCAGCTTCCCTATATCGACCAGCTCGTCTCGCCGATTGCGCAGGATGTTGAAAGCCTGATCCTCGATGCCATCGGCGGCAAGATCGATTTCCAGCTGCGCCATCTCGATTCGCCTGCCAACCGCCCGGTTCTGGCCCAGAACCGCGACAAGGGCGGCTATGAGTTCTGGACCGCCAACGCGCCGGGCGGCGTCAACATGGTGATCAACCTCAATCTGACGCACAAGAACCCGGACCTGCGCGAGCTGTTCAACAAGAAGGATTTCCGCGTCGCCCTGTCGATCGGCATGGACCGCAAGGAAATCATCGAGACCGCGCTGCTCGGCCAGGGCAAGCCGTGGCAGCAGGGGCCGTGGGACGACCATCCCAATTTCCACAAGCAGGTCTCGACCCAGTATCTCGACTATGATGCCGCCAAGGCCGCTCAGCTGCTCGATTCCGTCGGCCTCAACCAGAAGGGCGCGGACGGCATGCGGATGTGGAAGGGCAAGCCGCTGAAGTTCAAGATCGACGTCATCCCGACGCTCCAGCCCGAACAGGTCGACATGCTGCAGCTGATCAAGCGGCAGTGGGCCAAGCTCGGCGTCGACATGGATGTCAACGCGCTCGAGCGGACCTTCTTCTACGAGCGGACCTCGAACTCCAACGACCATGACGCCGCCGTCTGGGGCGGGCAGGGATCGTGGGTTCCGGGCGACATTCCGCAGCAGATCGTGCCCGTCCATCACGACAGCCGCTGGGGTATCCCGTGGGTCAACTGGTACAAGTCGGGCGGCAAGCAGGGGGATGAGCCGCCGGCCTCGGTCAAGGAGCGGATGAAGCTCTACGATCAGGCCCGCGCCACTGCCGATCAGGACAAGCGCAAGGCGTTGATTGCCAAGGTTGCCGATATCGCCGCTGCCGAGTTCGAGGTGATGGGGGTGGCCACATCCGCCCCGACTTTCGGCATCCGCAAGAAGGCGCTGCGCAACGCGCCCGATGTCATGACCAACTCGTGGTACTGGCCGACTCCGGGCCCCTCGCTGCTTCAGCAGTATTACTGGGCCAACTGACCCGTTGTGCCGGCCGCGCCCCTCGCCGGGTGCGGCCATTTTCTCGCAGGGAATCAAGCAACGGGGACGGGCTGAATGCTGTTTGCCTACATCCTCAAGCGACTGATCTGGTCGATACCGTTCCTGTTCGCGGTCTCGCTGGTGGCCTTCGCGTTGATTTCCGCCCCTCCGGGCGATTACGTCGCCACTTTTGCCGCCACGCTGGCGCAGTCGGGCGATGTCGTCGATCAGGCCCGGCTCGAAGCCCTGCGCGAGCGCTTCGGCCTCGATCAGTCGTTCCTCGTCCAGTACTGGCGCTGGATCACCGGCGTGCTGCGCGGCGATTTCGGCATCTCGTTCGAATGGCAGCAGCCGGTCGCCGACCTGATCTGGGAGCGGATGGGCCTGTCGGTCGCGCTGGCGGCCGCCACCTTGCTGTTTACCTGGGCGATTGCCTTTCCGATCGGCATCTACTCGGCGGTGCGCAAATACTCGTTCGGTGATTACGTCATCTCGGCCATCGGCTTCATCGGGCTGTCGATTCCCAATTTTCTGCTTGGCCTTGTGCTGATGTATGTCTCGGTGGTCCATTTCGGCCACGACGCCTCGGGCCTGTTCTCCGAACAATACCAGCAGGCTCCCTGGACCTGGGACAAGGTCGTCGACCTCCTGAAGCATCTGTGGGTGCCGGTGATCATTCTTGGTACGTCGTCGACCGCGAGCCTGATCCGCATCATGCGCGCCAACCTGCTTGATGAGCTGCACAAGCCCTATGTCACCACGGCCCGTGCCAAGGGCCTGTCCGAGATGGCACTGTTGGTCAAATACCCGGTGCGCCTGGCGCTCAACCCGTTCGTCTCGACCATCGGCTGGGCCTTTCCCCAGCTTGTCTCGGGCTCGGTGATCATTTCCTACGTGCTGTCGCTGCCCACCGCCGGGCCGCTGCTGCTGCAGGCGCTGCTGGCGCAGGACATGTATCTCGCCGGCGCGTTCATCTTGTTGCTGTGCTGCCTGTCCGTCGTCGGCATGCTGATTTCCGACATCCTGCTGGCGGTCATCGATCCGCGCATCCGCTATCGGTGAGCGCATGAGCATGACCCTCGACACCCGTCAGCATCCCTCGACCGATCAGGCCAGCCAGTGGCGCCTGATGTGGTGGGCCTTCCGCCGCCACCGCCTTGCGGTCTTCGGCCTGTTCCTCGTCGCGCTGCTGTATTTCATCGCCGCCTTCGCCGAGGTGCTGGCGCCCTACGATCCCGACCAGTCGAACGCCCGCGCCATCAACCATCCGCCCCAGGCGCTGCATCTGATCAAGGCGACGCCGGACGGCGGCTGGACGATCCAGCCGCATGTCATCGGCATGGCACTCAAGCGCGACCCCATCACGCTGGCCACCACCTTTACCGCCGATCCGGCCCGAACCGTCGACATTACGCTGTTCGGCAAGGGTACGCCGGTCAAGATGTGGGGCCTGTTCACCATCGAACGGCGGCTGCTCGCGGCCAAGGTGCCGGGCGAGCGGTTCTATCTGATCGGGGCCGATCGTCTCGGCCGCGACATGCTGAGCCGGATCATCGCCGGCACCCGCATCTCGATGTCGATCGGCCTGATCGGCGTGTTGATGAGCCTCGTCCTTGGCATCTTTCTCGGCGGCGTCTCGGGCTATTTCGGCGGCTGGATCGACGCGTCGGTCCAGCGTATCGTCGAATTCAAGCTGGCGATGCCGACCATCCCGATCTGGCTCGGCCTGTCCGCCGCGCTGCCGCAGGACTGGCCGCCGACCTGGCGCTACTTTGCCATCACCGTCATCCTGTCGCTGATCGGCTGGACGGAACTCGCCCGCGTTGTGCGCGGTCGCTTTCTTGCGCTCCGGACCGAGGATTTCGTCACCGCCGCCCGGCTCGATGGCTGTTCGCAGTTGCGCATCATCTTCCGCCACATGCTGCCCTCGATGGTCTCGCACATCATTGCTTCCGTCTCGCTGGCGATCCCGATGATGATCATTGCCGAAACCTCGCTGTCGTTCCTCGGGCTCGGCCTGCTGCCGCCGACCATCTCGTGGGGCGTGCTGCTCAAGGAGGCGCAGAACGTCCGCTCCATCGCCGAGGCGCCGTGGCTGTTCTCCCCCGGCGTCGCGGTCTGCGTCGCGGTTCTGGCGCTCAACTTCCTCGGCGACGGCTTGCGCGATGCTGCCGATCCTTACGCGCAGGAGGGGCGCTGATGGTCATCGCGCCGCCGCCGGTCATCGAGATCCGGAACCTCGTCACCGAATTTGCCACCCGTCACGGTCCGTTCCGCGCGGTCGACGATGTCTCCTTCACGCTCCATCGCGGCAAGACGCTGTGCCTTGTCGGCGAATCGGGTTCGGGCAAGAGCGTTACTGCCCGGTCGATCCTCCAGATCGTCGATCCGCCCGGCCGCATCATCTCCGGCGAGGTGAAGCTGCATCGCCACCACACCGCCCGTGGTGCCAGTCAGGGCGACAACATCGTTGATCTGGCCGCGCTCGATCCCCGCTCCGCAGCCATCCGCGCCATCCGCGGCCGCGATATCGCGATGATCTTCCAGGAGCCGATGTCCTCGCTCTCGCCCGTCCACACCATTGGCGACCAGATCGGCGAGGCGATCCGCCTGCACGAAAGCGTCAGCCGCAAGGAGGCCCGCGCCCGCGCCATCGAGCTGCTGCGCAAGGTCGAGATCGCCAACCCGGACAAGACCGTCGACCGCTATCCGTTTGAATATTCCGGCGGCATGCGCCAGCGCGCCATGATCGCCATGGCGCTCGCCTGCAGTCCCGGTGTGCTGATCGCCGACGAGCCGACGACCGCGCTCGATGTGACGACGCAGGCCGAAATTCTCGCCCTGATCCGCAAGCTGCAGGATGACGACGGCATGTCGGTGCTGTTCATCACCCACGACATGGGCGTGGTCGCCGAGATCGCCGACGAAGTCGCCGTCATGCGCTTCGGCAAGATCGTCGAGCAGGGCGATACGCTGTCGATCTTCGAAAAGCCGCAGCACGACTACACCAAGATGCTGCTCGGCTCGGTCAAGCAACTCGACCGGCCCTCCGAACGGCGGCTGAAGCGGCGGGCCGAAAAGCCGCTCGGCGATGTCCTGCTCAAGGTCTCGGGGCTGACCAAGGCATTTCACATCGACCGCGGCGCGTTCTTCAAGAAGACCGATCCGCTGCTGGCGGTCAACGAGGTTTCGCTGTCGCTGCGCGCCGGGGAAAACCTCGGCATCGTCGGCGAGTCGGGTTCCGGCAAGTCGACCCTGGGCCGCTGCATCCTGCGCGTGTACGACACCAGCGCCGGCACGGTCGACTACACCGCCAAGGACGGCGTCACACGCAATCTTGCGGCGTTGAGCGAGACGCAGTTGCGCGCAGCGCGCCGCGAACTCCGGATGGTGTTTCAGGACCCGATGTCCTCGCTCAATCCGCGCATGACTGTCGCCCAGATCATCGGCGAGCCGATGCTGGTCAACGGCCTGTATCAGGGCCGCGCGCTGACCGACCGGGTCGGCGAACTGCTGGAACTGGTTGGATTGCCCAAGTCGGCGATGGAACGCTACCCGCATGCCTTTTCGGGTGGCCAGCGCCAGCGCATCGGCATCGCCCGGGCCATCGCGCTCGATCCGCGCATCATCATTGCCGACGAGGCGACCTCGGCGCTCGATGTCTCGATCCGCACCCAGGTGCTCGATCTCCTGCTCGATCTTCAGGAGCGGCTGGATCTGTCCTTCATCTTCATCAGCCACGACATTGCTGTCATCCGCTATTTCTGCGACCGGATCGCGGTGATGTACAAGGGTCGCATCGTTGAATCCGGGCCGACCGAACAGGTCTGCACCGATCCGCAGCATCCCTACACACAGGCGCTGCTCTCCGCCGTACCCCACCCTGATCCGCGGATGCGGGGCACCCGCATCCGAACCCGCTACAGGGAAACGTCATGAAGATCACCGGCATCGAAACCTACCTCATGCAGGTCGGCGCGCGGCCCTCGCACGCCAGCGAAGCCAAGGGCATCTACGCCGATTTCCGCGGCTCGCGGAACTGGCTGTTCGTCAAGGTGCTGACCGACGAGGGGATCTATGGCGTCGGCGAATGTTCGGGCTGGCCGCGTGTCATCGAGACGGCGGTGAAGGACTACGCCGGTCTGCTGATCGGCGAGGATCCGGCGGATATCGACCGGCTGTGGGGCAAGCTGTTCATCGGCTCGATGGGGCATGGTGTCCTCGGCACGGTCGGTGCTGGTGCGCTCACCGGCATCGAGATGGCGTTGTGGGACATCAAGGGCAAGGCGCTCGGCCAGCCGGTCTGGAACCTGCTTGGCGGCAGGTTCCGCGACCGTATTCCTGTCTACGGTCATGCCAAGACGCCGGCGCAGGCCAAGGCGCTGCTGGGTGCGGGCTACAAGGCGATGAAGGTCTCGTTCACCGGAGCGGTCGAGTTGTCCAAGGTCGCCGCCGTGCGTGAGACGGTCGGCCCTGACATCGACATCATGGTCGATGCCCATGGCCCGAGCTGGGCGACGCCGCAGGATGCGATCCAGATCGGGCGCGAGCTGGAGGCGTTCGATCCCCTGTTCTACGAGGACCCGATCGCCCCCGAAAATCTCGACGCCTTCCAGCGGGTGCGCGACAATGTCGGCGTGCCGCTGGCCGCCGGCGAGCGGCTCTCGACCATCTGGGGCCTGCGCCCGCTGATCGAGCGCGATCTGGTCGATGTTGTCCAGCCCGATACCGGCCGGGCCGGCGGCATCACCCAGATGCGCAAGATCGCGGCGATGGCCGAGGCCCACTACATCACCATGGCGCCCCATTCCGGCTCGCTCGGCCCGGTGGCGGAATTTGCCGCGCTGCACGTGATGGCGACCATTCCCAACGCGCTGATGCTGGAACGGATGGAATTCGACTGGCCCGGCCGCAACACCGTCATCTCCGCCCCGCCGGTGCTGGAGGGCGGTGCGCTGGTGTTGCCGACCACGCCGGGGCTCGGGGTCGATATCGTGCCAGACGAGATCGCGAAACACCCCTCGGTGCGCAATGTCTCGATCCTTCCCGACGATGATGGCTGGGCCTACGAGAGCGGAACGACCGGCGAGGCGGTGTATTTCCAGACCCGGTTGCAGCGCCGTCTGAAGTTGCGGAGAGGATCATGACCGCAAGCGGCGATTTCGTCACCGATGCCGAGGTGGCATGGGACAGCGGCGGACCGGGCATCCGCCGCAAGGTGCTGGGCTATGACGATGCCCTGATGACCGTGCGGGTCGTGTTCGAAGCCGGGGCCGAAGGCCTGCCCCACAGCCATCCGCATGTCCAGACCTGCTATGTCGTCAGCGGCGTGTTCGATGTCACCATTTCCGGCCTCACCCGCCGGCTGAGAGCGGGTGACAGTTTCAAGGTGCCGTCGGGCGCGCTGCACGGTGCCGTCTGCCTTGAAGCCGGCGAGCTGATTGACAGCTTCACGCCGGCCCGGCGCGATTTTCTGGCCGGTTGATTTTCTGGCCGGTTGACGCGGCCCTGGCTCACGCCGGGGCGAAGGTTCCGTCCGCCTGCCGCGTCATTGTCAGCCGCGCATCGTGATACGGGATCAGCGACGACCTGTGGCCAATGGACACAACCGTCGTGTCCGGCAGATGCTCGCGGATGGCGCGGTAGATCGCGGCTTCCAGCGGCTCGTCGAGCGCCGAGGTGCTTTCGTCCATCAACAACCAGTCCGGCCGCGCCAGCAGGGCCCGCGCGATGCCGAGCCGTTGCTGTTCGCCACCCGACAGGATCGCAGTCCAGTGCCCCTCCTCGTCGAGGCGCGCTGCCAGCGGGCCAAGAGCGACCAGGTCAAGCGCCCGCGCGATATCCTCATCGGTGAACCGGCCCTTCATGTCGGGATAGGACACCGCCGAGCGCAAGGTTCCGATCGGCAGGTAGGGTCGTTGCGGCAGCACCATGATCCGGCCCTCGGGCAGGCCGATCCGCCCTGCGCCGAAGGGCCAGATCGCCGAAATGGCCCGGAACAGCGTCGACTTGCCCGAGCCGGACGGCCCGGTGATCAGCGTGTGGTTGCCGGCCTTGAGCGTGACGTCATGGAACCGCGCCAGCAATCGCCCGTCGGGCAGGACGATGTCGAGATCGCCCAGATGCAGGTCCTTGCCGGTCGAGGCCTCGGGGACGATGCGCGTCTCCTCGCGCGCTTTCAGTGCGACAGTGACCGAGGATTCGAAGCTGTTAAGACGATCGACGACCGCCTTGTAGTTGGCCAGCGTCGCATAGCGGTCGATGAAGAACGACAGCGCGCCGTCGACCCGCGAGAATGCGCCCGCAGTCTGGTTCATCACGCCCAGCGTCACCTTGTCGGCAAAATAGAACGGCGCGACGATGACATAGGGCACGACACTGTTCGACGAGCCGTACAGCTGGGTGAAGGCGTTGAGCCACTTGCGGACATGGATGATGCGGAAGAAGTTCGTCACCAGTTCGCCGAACAGGTTGCCAAGCCGCTTGCGTTCGGTTGGTTCGCCCTCGAGCAGCGCCACCGGTTCGGAGAACTCGCGCAGGCGCGCCAGCCCGAAGCGGAAGTTCGCCTCGTACTTTTCCTGCGCGAAGTAGAGCGGGATCAGTTTGCGGCCGAGCAGATGGGCGACCGCGGTGCCGATTGCCGCATAGGCAATCGCGATCCACAACAGCAGGCCCGGAACCTTGGTCTCGGTGCCCGGCAGGGTCAGGCTGGCCGACAGCCCCCACAGGATCACCGAGAACGAGATCAGCGACGAGATCTGCTGGATCAGCGAGATCGACAGCGAGTAGGTCGTCAGGATGTAGTTGTTGACGTCTTCCTGAATGCGCTGGTCGGGGTTGTCGACGCCGTTGCCGATCAGTCCGAGCCGGTAATGCGTGCCGTCCGCCAGCCAGCGCCCGGTCAGCCGGTCGGTCATCCACGAGCGCCAGCGGATCTTGAACACGCTTTCAAGGATGTATTCGATCAGGTTCGAGGTGATCAGCAGCGCCACCCACGGCATCCATTCGGCGACGATCAGCCGCCAGAACTCGGCCGCGTTCTTGGCCTGAATGGCGTCGAACCAGTTGCGGCCCCAGTAGCTGAGCTGCACTGACACCGCAACCTGCCCGAGATTGATCAGGATGATCGCCGCCAGCAGTGCCATGCCGAGGCGGTTCTCGCGCACCATCCGCGCCCCGGCAAACGGCACCATCGCCTGCCGCCGGTCGTCGGAGGCAAAATAGGGATCGGCGATATGGGCGACATTCTGGATGACCGGCACGCGCGAGAGCAGGAAGACCAGCACGACGAAGGCCGCCGCCGTAAAAGCGGTCAGCGGCGGCGGCACGAGCTTGCCCACCGCATCGGGCATCAGCCCCTGCGTCATCATCAGCAGCATCAGCAGGCTGAACGAAATGCCGTAGAACCCGGCGAAGAACCGCAGGAACGGTCCCATCAGCCGGATCGACAGCAGCACCCCGGCCACCGCCAGGCCGCCGGCGCCGACATAGAGCGGCACATGGGCCGACAGCCCGGTCAGGTTCAGGACAATGGCAAGACCGGACAGGCCGGCAGCGGCAAAGGCAATGAGACGCATGAGTGGAGCGTTCCCTGATCGGTCGAGTCTGATTCGAGTATCACGCGCATCGTTGTACGGCATCGCCGGGCGCTGGCGAATGGCGAAGTTGTGATCGCCGGCAGCGACGCAAAAAGGGCGCCCGGAGGCGCCCTTTTCAATCTCTCTGAGGCCTTGGCCTGACGGACGTCTCTTAGAAGTCCATCCCGCCCATGCCGCCGCCCATGCCGCCGCCGCCCGGCATCGCCGGAGCGTCCTTCTTCGGGGCTTCCGCGATCATCGCCTCGGTGGTGATGAGCAGGCCGGCAACCGACGCCGCGTCCTGAAGGGCGGTGCGCACAACCTTGGCCGGATCCACGATCCCGGCCTTGATCATGTCGACATACTCTTCGGTCTGGGCGTTGAAGCCGAAGGTATCCGACTTGGTGTTCTCGAGGATCTTGCCGACGACGATCGAGCCTTCGCAGCCCGAGTTCTCGACGATCTGGCGGATCGGTGCCTCAAGCGCCTTCAGCACGATCTGGATACCGGCCTTGATGTCCTCGTTGTCGGACTTGATCTTCTCGACCGCGCCCTTGGCACGCAGCAGAGCCGTGCCGCCGCCCGGAACGATGCCCTCTTCCACCGCAGCGCGGGTGGCGTTGAGCGCGTCGTCCACGCGGTCCTTCTTCTCCTTCACCTCGACCTCGGTGGCGCCGCCGACGCGGATGACGGCAACGCCGCCCGCCAGCTTGGCCAGACGCTCCTGCAGCTTCTCGCGGTCGTAGTCCGAGGAGGTTTCCTCGATCTGTCCCTTGATCTGGCCGACGCGGTCGGAGATGTCCTTCTTCTTGCCGGCGCCGTCGATGATCGTGGTGTTCTCCTTCTCGATGCGGACGCGCTTGGCGCGGCCGAGCATCGGCAGGGTCACGTTCTCGAGCTTGATGCCGAG
>CALCZO010000171.1 GCA_937903315.1 uncultured Alphaproteobacteria bacterium | reverse complement strand
CCCTTCGGCGCCATCAGATGGAACCGGATCGGCAGGAAGTGTTCGCCGATGATGTGCAGCCCAGAACGCGGCAGCAGGTGATGCACGTCGGCGACGCGGCCGGCGATCGAGTTCTCGATCGGGATCATGCCGAGCCCGGCCGCACCGGTCTTCACCGCCTGCAACGCATCCTCGAAGGTGGCGCACGGCAGCACCTGATGATCCGGATAGGCCTCGTTGGCGATCAGGTGCGAATTGGCGCCAAGCTCGCCCTGGAAGGCGATCGTGGTCTTTGCGATGGCGGAATGGGGCACGGGCAACTCTTTCGGGCGTCGGTAACGGAGGTTCAGCGCGCCAGCATCCGGCGGGCGCGGGCAAGGTCTTCGGGCGTATCGACACCCAGCGGCACGGTGTCGACCACGGCAAAATCGATCCGCATGCCGTTTTCCAGCGCCCGGAGCTGTTCGAGCTTCTCGCGCTGTTCGAGCACGCCGGGCCTGAGGCCGACGAACCGGCCGAGCGCGGCGCGGCGATAGCCGTAGAGGCCGATGTGGTGATAGAGCGGCCCCTCGCCGGTCGGGGCGGTGGCGCGCGTGAAGTAGAGCGCGCGGAAACGGTTGTCGCCGACCGGTGTGCCGATCGCCTTGACGACGCTGGGGGCGGTCTTTTCCTCCTCGCGCGTGATCACCGCGACAATCGTGGAAATATCGACCGCCGGTTCGTCCAGCAGCGCCAGGGCGGCACGGATCGGCGCCGGTTCGATCGTCGGCAGGTCACCCTGCACGTTGATGACGACATCGTACCGGCCTTCGGGGTCGAACCGTTCGACCGCCTCGTGGATGCGGTCCGAGCCGGAGGGATGGTCGGCGCGGGTCATCACCGCCTCGCCGCCCGCGTTCCGGACCGCTGCCGCGATGGCATCCGAATCGGTTGCCACCACCACCGGGCCAACGCCTGCCTCGACCGCCCGCTGCCAGACATGGACAATCATCGGCTGGCCGTTGATGTCGGCCAGCGGCTTGTCGGGCAGACGGGTTGCGGCCAGACGCGCCGGGATGAGGATGACAGGCCGTGGGGAGCGGATGGACGGCATGGTCGGCGCCTTGTTCGTCGGTTGGCTGCATCCGGTTGGGCGGGCAACAAGAAAATTTCTCGGCCAGCCTTGATCGGACGCCAAAAAGTAGCAATAGGGAAACGGCTTATACGGGTTGCATGGGTCCATGCAAAGCGGCTAATCAGTTTCCACGCGCGACGGGCAGGGTGTCCATCGCGCATTCAGGCTGATGTCCTGACGGGCTCGGCGGGATCGGACGAGAGCGCACCGGCGGATCGCCGGCAGGCGCTGGAGGGGAAAAGGCATGAGTGCTGCGGGTGAATTCAACAAGTATGCGGGCGCCGTTCTGGGGGCGCTGACCCTCACCATGGGCCTCAGCCTGTTCTCTGGCGTTCTGGTGTCTCCGTCCAAGCCCGAGAAACCGGGCTATGACCTGCCCGAGGGCGGCGCGGCGCCGCAGGCGGCGGCCGGCGCGGCGGCGGTCGCGGTCGAGCCGATCAAGGACCGTCTGGCCAAGGCGGATGCCGCCAAGGGCGAGAATGTCGCCAAGCAGTGCAACTCCTGCCATACGTTCAACCAGGGCGGCGCGGTCAAGACCGGGCCGAACCTCTATGGCATCGTCAACAAGGACGCCGGCAAGACCGCCGGCTTTGCCTATTCGGCCACCATGGCCGGCATGGGCAAGAAGTGGGACTTCGAACTGCTCGACCAGTTCCTGGCCAATCCCAAGGGCGTCGTTGCCGGCACCAAGATGGCTTTCGCCGGCATATCCAAGCCTGACCAGCGCGCCGATCTGATCGCCTATCTCAACAACCAGTCGGCCAGCCCGCTGCCGCTCAAGTAACGCGCGCCGCCAGACGGTTCGACGGACAAGGCCGGGGGAAACCCCGGCCTTTTTGCATCTGGCGTCTGTTGCGCGTCCGGTCATAATCAGACCGCAATTGATCGCCCTGCTGACAGGGCAGGCGACAGTCGCTGCGACGGAACGGGGATGGGACACGTGGACGGCAACGGGGCGGGACAGGCGGCAGTGAGCCGGCGGACGTTTGTGGCGACGGCGGCTGCGGCAGGGGTGGCGACCCTGATACCTGCTGGCGCGTCGGCTCAGGGGATAGCGGCCGAATTCGGGCCCGAACGTCACGGTCTGTCGCTGTTCGGGGACCTCAAGTATCCTGCTGATTTCAGGTTCTTCGACTATGTCGAGAGGGCCGCACCCAAGGGCGGTGAGATCGCGCTTCAGGTCACCTCGGTCGGCGGCAACCAGAATTTCCTGACCTTCGATACCCTCAACATGTTCTCGGCCAAGGGCTCGGGTGCGGCCGGGCTCGGCCTGATGTTCGATTCGCTGATGACCTCGTCGGGCGATGAGCCCGATGCGATGTACGGGCTGGTTGCCCGCAGCGTGCAGGCTCGCGGCGACGGGCTGGCGTTCCGGTTTCATCTCAGGCCAGAAGCCCGGTTTTCGGATGGCTCCCCGCTCACCGCCGAAGACGTGGTCTTTTCGCTGACCACACTGAAAACAAAAGGCTACCCAACCTACAGGATCCTCCTCAAGGACATGACGGAGGCGCTCGTGGTCGAGCCGCATCTCGTCGAGATCCGCTTTGCGCCGGGTCGCAGCCGCGAGCTGCCGCAGATCGTGGCGGGGATGCCGATCCTGTCGAAGGCCTGGTATGCAACCCGCGATTTCGAGGCCGGCTCGCTTGAACCGCCGCTCGGCTCGGGTGCCTACAAGGTGCTCAAGGTCGATCCCGGCCGCTCGATCAGCTACCAGCGCAACCCCGACTATTGGGGGCGGGACCTTCCGGTCACTGTCGGAACCGGCAATTTCGACCGTGTGCGCTATGAGTATTTCCGTGATCGGGAAGCGGCATTTCAGGCGTTTACCGCCGGAGCATTTACCTACCGCGAGGAATTCACCTCGCTGATCTGGGCAACGCGCTACGATTTTCCGGCGTTCCGCGACGGGCGCGTCAAACGGGAAGAAATTCCCGACGAAACCCCATCGGGCACGCAGGGCTGGTTCATCAATACGCGCCGGGCGGCGTTCCGTGATACCCGCATCCGGCAGGCGCTTGGCCTCGCCTTCGATTTCGAATGGACCAACAAGAACCTGATGTACGACGCCTACCGGCGCACGGTCTCGTATTTCGAGAATTCCACCCTCAAAGCCACCGGCGAGCCGTCCGCCGAGGAACTGGCGCTGCTCACCCCGTTCCGCGACCGGCTGGCAAAAGAGGTCTTTGCCGCTCCCTACGTGCCGCCGGTCAGCGACGGATCGGGTCAGGACCGGGCCCTGCTGCGTCAGGCGCAGCAACTGCTGACCGAAGCGGGCTGCAAGCGCGACAAGGGCACTCTTCTCTTGCCCGATGGCAAGCCGCTGACCATCGAGTTTCTCGAGGATGAGCCGACGCTCAACCGCCATGTGCAGGCCTTCATCAAGAACCTCAAGCTCCTGGGCATTGAGGCGACGCTGCGCGTCGTCGATGCGACGCAGTTCCAGCGCCGGGTCGAGGACTTCGATTTTGACCTGATTTCGCGGCGGTTCTCGATGTCTGAAACGCCCGGAGAAGCACTGAAATCTTATTTCCATTCCGAAACCGCCGGCCAGCGCGCCTCGCGCAACCTTGCTGGTATCGCCGATCCTGTGGTCGATGCGCTGGTCCAGAAGGCGATCGATGCGACCTCGCGCGCCGATCTGACCCATGCGGTGCGCGCGCTGGACCGGGTGCTGCGCGCCGGCCATTACTGGGTGCCGGCGTGGTATTCGGGCCGCCACCGCGTCGCCTACTGGGACGCGTTCTCGCGCCCGGCAAAAAGCCCGCGCTACGGCTTCAACCCGCTTGGCCTGTGGTGGTACGATCAGGACAAGGCACGCAAGGCCGGCCTCTGACGCCCGTTCAACACCCCGTTAACCAAATCCGTTAACGACTTCGGCTATAACACCGAATCATGCTGGCCTATATCGCGCGCCGTCTCCTTCTGATGATCCCGACGCTGTTCGGCATCCTGCTCGTGGCGTTCGTCATCGTGCAGTTTGCGCCCGGCGGTCCGGTGGAGCGCGTGCTGGCGCAGCTTCAGGGCGCCGACACCTCCGGGTCCTCGCGCGTCGGCGGCGGTGTCGGAGATGTCGGCGGGCAGGCAGCGCTGCAATCGGCGCAATCCTCGTCGACCTATCGCGGCGCGCAGGGGCTTGATCCCGCCTTCATCAAGGAACTGGAAAAGCAGTTCGGTTTCGACAAGCCGGCGCACGAGCGCTT
>CALCZO010000170.1 GCA_937903315.1 uncultured Alphaproteobacteria bacterium | reverse complement strand
CTAATACCGGATCAGACCTTGATTCGCTGCGCACCCGCGCTGTGCGCGAGGGCGACCAGTACCGCGTCTACGGCAACAAGACGTGGATCACCCATCCGGTTCGCGCCGACCTGATGACGCTGCTGGTCCGCACCAACCCGGACGAGCCCGGCTACCGCGGCCTGTCGATGCTGCTGGCCGAGAAACCGCGCGGCAGCGATACCGACCCCTTCCCCGCGCCGGGCATGAGCGGCGGCGAGATCGAGGTGCTCGGCTACCGCGGCATGAAGGAATACGAGATCGCCTTCGACGGCTTTGCCGTGCCGGTCGCTGCGCTGCTCGGCGGCGAAGAAGGACTGGGTTTCAAGCACCTGATGCAGACGTTCGAATCGGCCCGCATCCAGACCGCCGCGCGGGCCTGCGGCGTCGCCCAGTCGGCGCTCGATCTCGCCCTCGCCTATGCGGGGGCGCGACGGCAGTTCGGCAAGCCGCTGAGCGCATTCCCGCGCGTGGCCGACAAGATCGTGATGATGGCGGTCGAGGTGGCCATCGCGCGCCAGATCACCTATTTCGCGGCGCGCGAGAAGGACGGCGGGCGCCGCTGCGATCTTGAGGCGGGGATGGCCAAGCTGCTGGCGGCGCGCGTCGCCTGGGCGGCGGCGGACAACGCCTTGCAGATCCACGGCGGCAACGGCTTCGCGCTTGAATTCGAAATCAGCCGCGTGCTGTGCGATGCCCGCATCCTCAACATCTTCGAGGGCGCGGCGGAAATTCAGGCTCAGGTGATCGGGCGGCGGTTGATCGAGGCCGGGAACTGACCCGATGACGGAGACGCAAGGGTCCCGCATCATCATCGTCGGCTTTGCGGCGCAGGATTACGTGTTCCAGCTCGATACCCTGCCCTCCGGCGGGATCAAGCACAAGGCCAAGGCTTTTGCAGTCAGCGGCGGCGGTCTTGCGGCCAATGCGGCAGTGGCCGCAGCCCGGCTGGGCGGCAGGGTCGATCTTGTGACCCGGCTCGGCGACGACAGTGTCGGCCGCGACATCCTGGCCGATCTTGCAGCCGAAGGGGTCGGGACCGACCTGACGCGGCGGTTTGCCGGCTGCCGGTCGCCGTTGTCGGCGATCATGGTCGATTCAGCCGGCGAACGGATGCTGGTCAATTACGAGGACCTGTCGATCCCGCGGGACACCGACTGGCTGCCCGCGCGACTGGATGGCACCGTGGCGGCGGTGATGGGCGACACGCGCTGGGAAGCGGGGGCGCGGCATTTCTTTTCGCTGGCCCGAGAAGCGGGCGTGCCGGGCGTTCTCGACGGCGACCGGGCGCCGGCCGATCTGGCCGTGGTCACCGATGCCAGCCATGTCGCCTTCTCCGCACAGGCGATGCGCGAGATGGCGGGCACGGACGATCTGCCCGAAGCGCTGGCGCGCCTTTCCGGCATGGTGGGAAACTGGCTGGCGGTGACCGACGGGCCGCGCGGCGTCTGGTTCATGGACCGCGGCACCGTTCGTCACCAGCCGGCGTTCCCGGTCGCGGCGGTCGATACGCTCGGGGCCGGCGACACCTTCCACGGCGCACTGACGCTGGCGCTGGGCGAGGGTATGGACGAAGCGCGGGCGGTCGCCTTTGCCGCGGCCGCCGCAGCGCTCAAATGCACCCGCTTCGGCGGCCGGGCCGGCATGCCGGCGCGCAGCGATGTCGAACGGATGCTGGCAGGCCGGGCGGTGTGATCAGGGCAACGCGGGCACCCCGCTGCGCCAAATCGCCACCGGTCAAGTTTCCGCTTGGCAGCACCGGCAAATGGTTTCATCCTGGCTCCGGTCGAGCCAAACAGAGGAATGTCCCGTGTCGCACAATCGTCCGGTCTTGCGTCTGTTCTTCATCAACTGGGGGCTCGGCATTCTGCTCGGCTCAATTTTTGCGGCCGCCATGCTGTCTTTCAACATCGGCGGCATCGGAACGCTGGTCTCGAAATCCGAGGTCGGCTACATCGCTGTCATCATGCTTTTCGTTGGTTTTTCAGTCACTTGGGGTGCTGTTGTCTGCGCTTCCGCGGTGATGCGTGTATCGCGCGACGATTCCCTCCCGCCGTCCGGGCTCGGTGAAATCGCCCGGGCTGTTCCGGTCAAGGTCAGCGCCCGTCAGCACTGAGGCGCTTGTCAAATCCGCAAATCCGTCGTCTTGATCTTCCCCAGGGGCATCAAGACTGTAACGGGAGAACGGATTGATGGAACAACTGCTTATCCAGCTTGTATCGGGTGCTGTCGGCGGCAATGTCGCGGGGGCGCTGTTCAAGAACATCAGCCTCGGACTGATCGGCAATGCAATCGCCGGCATTGTTGGCGGCGGCATTGGAGGCCAATTGCTGAGCGCGCTGCTGCCTGTGCTGGCTCAGGGCATCGGCGGTCAGGTTGCCGGAGGCGGCATCGGCGGTGCCATCCTGATGGCGATCATCGGCTTCATCCGCAGTCGCTCAGCCTGAAGCACAGAATGGTCGCCGCTGCCGGACACGAGTTGCGGCGACCGTCCTCTTGATCCTCGATCAGTAGGCGTTTTTTGTTGTGACCAGCGATACTGGCGTCATCGCCAGAATGTAGAGGTCGAAGAACACCGACCAGTTGTCGATATAGTGCAGGTCGCATTCGACGCGCCGTTCGATCTTGTCGACCGTGTCGGTTTCGCCGCGCCAGCCGTTGATCTGGGCCCAGCCGGTAATGCCGGGCTTGACGCGATGGCGGGCGAAGTAGCCCTCCACAACCTCGTCGTAGATGTGGCCGCCGGCCTTGGCCTGCATGGCGTGGGGACGCGGGCCGACGATCGACAGCTCGCCGCGCAACACGTTGAAAAGCTGTGGCAGTTCATCCAGCGACGTCTTGCGGATGAAGGCCCCGACGCGGGTCACGCGAGGATCGTCGCGGGTCACCAGACGGCTGGCCTGCGCGTCGCACTGGTCGACGTACATCGAGCGGAATTTGTAGACGCCGATGGCATCGTTGTTGAAGCCGTAGCGGGTCTGCCGGAAGAAGATCGGCCCGCGCGAATCAAGCCGTACGGCAAGCGCGACCGCCGCCATGACCGGCGCAAGCAGCACCAACAAAAGCCCGGCAAGAACCCGGTCTTCCACCGCCTTGACCGCGATGCCCCAGTCGGTCAGCGGCTTGTCGAAGACGGCGAGGAACGGCACCTTGCCGATGTAGCTGTAGGCGCGCGGGCGCAGCTTGAGCTTGGCGCCGAGAGCGCTGATACGAATGTCGATCGGCAGCACCCAGAGCTTCTTGAGCAGGTACAGGATCCGTGCCTCGGCAGTGTGGGGCAGCGTCAGGATCAGCAGATCGACCTTGTGCTCGCGGCAAAAATCGACGAGTTCGTCGAATTTTCCGAGTTTATGGTAGGTTTCGACCTGTTCAGGGGACCGTTCTCCGCCTCGATCATCAAACAATCCCAGAATCTGGATTGCGCGCGAGCCGTCCTTGGCCAACGCATCGATGAGGTCCGTGACCGGCTTGCCTCCTCCGACGATCACGGCGCGCCGCGCGAGGCGGCCCTGCTCGGTCCAGCGCCGCATCAGGCGCGCGACGACGACCCGGCCGAGGAGCAGAAGTCCGAACCCCGTCAGGGCATAGGCGATCCACCAGCCCTTCCAGGCCGCAGCATCGATTCCGATGAGAACAGCGAGCGTGACGACTGTCGCAAACGTCAGGGCAAAGGCACCCGCAAGACGCCCGGCCTGCTGGCCTGTGGCCGCAAGCGAGGCAATCGTATACCCCCAGGCGCGCTGGTGCAGCAGGATGATCGAGAGCGTCACGGCAACGATCACGGCCATGATCGTCCAGACCGACGCCGTCGGCACCGGAATCACCAGCGCGGACATCATCCCGGCGCCGGCAAGGACCAGCGCATCGACAAGCAGCACTGTGCCGATCAGGCGCGGTTGCGACAGGCGGACATCCGCGGCGATCTGCGGCCGCGCGACCGTCTCGGTCGTAAGCAGCGCATCGCTCCCCTCACCTGCCAGAATCGTGGTGGGACTCGTTGTCTTGACGTGAGCGTTCATGCGGACCAGCCAATACTGTCATTGCCCGAGCGTTATTGAATGCATGCCGGGATCATCTGCTTGTCTTGTCACAAACCTGTCCATGAACTGTTAAGTGCGCCTGCCGATCAGGCGTCGTCGAGGGCTTCATCGCGCCGTGGTTAGCGGTTGCTTGCCGGCAGGGCCGGGCGCTTTTCGTTGTCGCACCGCGCCGAGGAGCATGGTATTCGCGGTTCAGTCGCTATGATTTGGCTGCATTTCCTCCTTTTTCTGTCGCTCATGTCCATCACAGTCCCCATGCGCCTGATCGGCGCCCGCCCCTCCCGCATCACAGGCATCGCGCTCGCATTGGTCGTCCTGTTGTGCGGCGTTATAGCCCCGGCGACGGCCCAGACGCCGCCCCATGGCCGCATGGACATCGAGGCCATGAACCGGGAACTGGGGCTGATCGAATCCCAGCTTGAACGTCAGGTCCAGCACGACACAATCCTGACGCGCCTTCGGGGACGTCTCGAGCCGATCGCCAGGGAGGCGCAGGCCATCCTCGAGCGCGAACTGCCCCGGCTGGACGGGATCAACGCGCGACTGAGCCAGATCGGCCCCAAGCCCGATGACAAGGCTCCAGCCGAGAGCGCCGAAGTCAAACGCGCCCGCGACGAACAGGACGCGCAAAAAAAGGAAGCGGACGAGCTGATCCGCGTCGCACGGCTGCTGCTGGTTCGGCATGACCAGCTGCAGATCGTCATCGCCGATCAGCGCCGGACCCTGTTCAGGCAGGCCACGCTGCAACGGACGCAGAGCATCATCAGCCCGCAACTTTGGGTCAACGTGGTGCAGGCCGTGCCCGCGGCCATCTCAAGCTTCTTTGCTTCGGTGGATTTCCGGGCGCGCCAGCTGGCCAACAATCTGGAAATCAATCGCCTGATCGGTGCGTTGCTCGTCATCGTGCTGAGCATGATCAGCACGATCGCCGTTGCCCGGCTGTCAAGGCGCTGGCTCGCGCAGACCTACGCCAGCACATCGCCGACACGCACCCGCAAGGCCGTGGCTGCGCTGCGGAGCGTGGGCATCAAGATGCTGATTCCGGCGATTCTGGGCCTCGCGACGATCCTCGTGCTCGATCTGCTCGACTTCCACAACGATCGCTATGGCGTGCTGGTCCGGCATATCATCACAGCCCTGCTGGCCCTGGTTGTGCTCAGATCGCTGGTGACCGCCATTCTTTCGCCCGGTGCTCCGCTCTGGCGGCTGCTCAATCTGTCCGATGCCACGGCGCAGAGCCTGTCATGGGCCGGGCTGGCAATTCTGGTGATCGGGTCGGTCGGAAAGATCCTGGAGGCCGCCAATCAGGCCATTTCCGCTGCCCTGCCGTTCACCGTTGCGGCCCGGGGCATGACCGCCGTCCTGATCGCCACCATCCTGCTGGTGACGATCCGGAGACTGAGCGATGCACGGCAGAAGAGGGTTCTGGACGAGGATTCAACCGATCATCCGGAAGCTGACCTCATGGTCCTGCGGCTGGGCTCCGGCATCATCGCCGTTGCGCTGCTGGTCTCCGCGCTCTCCGGTTATGTCGCCCTCGCCAGTTTTCTGGCCGATCAGGTGATCTGGGTCCTGCTGATTTCGGCCCTGATCCACCTTTTCGGAATCCTGATCGACGAATGCATCGGTCGGGGGCTGGTTGCCGATCATGAGCGGACGCGGCGGGTGACATCGTTCACTGGTCTGGGAACAGGCGCGGTCAAGCAAATCGGCATTCTTGTGTCAGGGGTGCTCAAGCTGGTGATTTATGTCGCCGGTCTGTTTCTGCTGCTGGCGCCGTTCGGCGTCGATTCGGGCGACATGTTCGGCTCGATCCGGGCGGCCTTCTTCGGCTTCCAGCTTGGCGGGATCACGATTTCGCTGTCAGGAATCGCCTTTGCCCTGGCGCTGTTCCTGCTCGGCGCGTTTGCCACACGCTCCATCCAGTCCTGGCTCGACAAGGTCTTCCTGCCCAACACGACGATGGACGTCGGCCTGCGCAATTCGATCACGACGATCCTGGGCTACACCGGCTATTTCACCTCAGCGCTGCTGGCTCTCAGCCATCTTGGGCTCGGGCTCGAGAAGGTCACGATCGTTGCCGGCGCGCTCTCGCTCGGCATCGGTTTTGGCCTGCAATCGATCGTCGGAAACTTTGTCTCGGGCCTGATCCTGCTGTGGGAACGGCCGATCCGCGTCGGAGACTGGATCGTCGTGGGCGAAGAACAGGGCAAGGTCAAACGGATCAACGTTCGGGCCACGCAGATCGAGACCTTCGACCGGGCCAGCCTGATCGTGCCCAACAGCGAGTTCATTTCAGGCCGCGTGAAGAACTATATGCACGCCAACCGCTCGACGCGGATCATCATCCCGATCGGCGTCAGCTATGACAGCGACCCCGAGGCGGTGCGCAAGCTCCTGCTCGACGCAGCCCTGGCGCATCTCGAGATCCTGTCCGACCCGGCTCCGATCGTGCTGTTCATCGGGCTCGGCGACTTCAGTCTCAATTTCGAACTGCGGTGCTTTGTCGATGTCGATGCGGTGGCCTCGACGCGCAGCGAGCTGATGTTCGATATCTTCCGCCGGCTGAAAGCGCAGAGGATCGACGTTCCGTTTCCGCGCCGCACTGTCGATATTGCCGACATGGACGGGCTTGGGAAGGCGATTGCCTCCAACATGCCTCACAGCGCCGGGAAGGATTGACGCGCCCGATCACGGTGGCAGCGCCGGCATCTGGCGCACGAGCACGATCGAGACCCGGCGGTTGGCCGACAAGGTCGGATCGTCGGGAAACATCGGCTCGGAATCGGCCCGGCCTGCAACGCTTTCGAACCGCGACGGAGCGACGCCGGCGCCCGCCAGAAGATCGCGGACGTTGAGCGCACGCATCGTCGAGAGCCGCCAGCCATCGGTCTCGCGGCTGCCGCGCCGCGGCTGGGCTGCGTGACCGGTGATGCGGATCGGATTGCCCAGCGTCGCAAGATGCTCGGACAGGCGCGTCAGGACAGCCCGGGCGCGCGGCAATGGCTGGCTCTCGCCGTCGCCGAACATCGCTCGTCCGTCCTGATCGACGATCTGGATATCCAGCCCGTCGGCGGTTTCCTCAACAAGGATGTTCTTCGAATGCTCGGCCAGTTCGGGCAGGTCCTGCATCGCCTGCCGGAGGCTGGCAGCGGCCATGGCCAGAGCCCGTTCGGCAGCGCGCGATGCGACATCATTCGGCTTGTCGCCCTGCCGCGGCCCCGGCGTATCCGTTGCACGGTCCGGCGTGGTCCGCTCGACATGCTTGAGGTGCGGACGGACCGGCAGGCCGTCGATCTCGACGATCCCGGCCATCTTGCTGTCCTTGAACTGCCCGAACGCCTCGCGCATCGAGCCGGCAACGATCTGCATCTTCTTCTGATCCTGCGTTGAAAACGCGGTCAGCATGACGAAAAAGCTCATCAACAGCCCCATCAGATCGGCAAATGTGACGAACCAGCCATGTCCGCCGCCGTGCCCCCCGCCCTTCTTGCGCGCCATTGTCTATGCCGTTCCCGCTCAGGCCGCTTCGGCCAGGTCGTGCTTGTGATGTTCGGGCAGGTACGAGATCAGCATCTCGCGAATCACCGCCGGGCTCTTGGACGCCCGCATCTGCAACACGCCGTCGATGATCAGGTTGCGCGAGACGTCCTCCTCCTCCAGCTTGACATGG
>CALCZO010000169.1 GCA_937903315.1 uncultured Alphaproteobacteria bacterium | reverse complement strand
AGAGGGAGACCACTGCCTGCCGGGCGATGGTCGCCAAATAGGCGACCATCTCGCCCGCCGCGATACGCTTGAGATCAAACCGCTGGCAGCGCGAAAGCACGGTGACCGGCACTTTCCGGATCTCGGTGGTGGCGAACAGGAATTTCACATGCGGCGGCGGTTCCTCAAGCGTCTTGAGCAGGCCATTGAAGGCCGCTGTCGAGAGCATGTGGACCTCGTCGATGATGTAGACCTTGTAGCGGGCGTAGGCCGGCCGGTACTGCACCGACTCGATGATCTCGCGGATGTCGTTGATGCCGGTATGGGAGGCGGCATCCATCTCGATGACATCGACATGCCGGCTTTCCAGAATCGCCTGACAATGGCGGCCCGGCTCGGTCAGATCGACCGTCGGGGCGCCGCTTCCGTCCTCCCGCTCGAAATTGAGGCCGCGGGCGATGATGCGGGCGGTCGTCGTCTTGCCGACGCCGCGCACTCCGGTGAAAATATAGGCCTGATGGATGCGGTTGGCCGCAAACGCATTGCGCAGGGTGCGGACCATCGGCTCCTGGCCGACGAGATCGGCGAAGGTCTGCGGCCGGTATTTGCGCGCCAGCACCCGGTACGGGCTCGCAGCGGTTTCGGTCAGGCCGGGACCCTGTTCCATGCCCTCTCCAGAAAGCCGGAACCCGGCGGCAGATCAAGACGTTGGGAGGCTGGACAACGACCCGCCCGTACTCGTTAGGGCTGCTTCCTTCCGGACCTGACCCGGTTGGCGAGTGGTACGTCCACAGCCAACCTCCCGGCCCCTATATCGTTCAACTCGACGCCAAAAACAAGCATGGCGTCGGCGCGGCGTTTTGGATAACGATGGCGGCCCCCGCAAAGGTTGAACGATGTCCGATTTTGCCCTCGATCCCGTGCTCGACCGCGATACGATCGCGATCGGCGACCTCCCTCTGTGCCGCCTGCTGCTGCTCAACGATGCCCGCTATACGTGGCTGGTGCTGGTTCCTCGCCGGGCCGGCATCACCGAAATCATCGATCTGCCGGCAGATGACCGCGCGCAGCTCTGGCGCGAGATCGAGAGTGCCGGCGCGGTGATCCGCGCGGTGGCCGGGCCCGACAAGATCAACATCGGTGCGCTCGGCAACATCGTGCGGCAACTGCACATCCATGTGCTGGCGCGCTTTGCATCTGATCCGGCCTGGCCCGGCCCGGTGTGGGGCCACAGCCCCGCGGTGCCCTATCCGCCCCATCTGGCCGGGCTGACGCTCGACCGGCTGCGCGCTGCCTTTGCCGTCCATGGCCTTCAGGAGTGCGCCGCATGAGCCGGTTCGTCTCGCTCAACGAGGTCACGCCGCCGGCAGGCCTCGGGTTCGCGCATTTCGCGCTCGACCGGCACGAACATCACCGCGGCGATGCGGCCTATCTGGCCCGGGCGCTTGCGACCGGAAAGACCTATGCCGTGGTCGGCGAACAGGTGGTGCTTGCCTCGTCTGGCGGCACGCTTGACCCGCTGTTCGACACCGCGCGGCTGCCGTTCAGGGACCGGCAACGCGAACAGGTCTTTCTGGGCATCACCGAGACGGCAGAGGCGCGGTTCTGCACTCTTTATGACGATGATGCTGCCGAAGCGCTGGCCGGAACCGAGGGGCTGACGACGGTCGGCCTGCGCCAGTGCGCCGTCGACGGCATGCTGCCGGCTGCCGATCTCGGCGCGCTCGCTGCCGGCAAGGCACTGCTCTACTGGCATGCGACCCACCGGTTCTGCTCGAAATGCGGTGCTGCGTCCATCCCGGCCCATGCCGGTTTCCGCCGTGATTGCACCGCCTGCAAGGCACCGCATTTTCCGCGCACCGATCCGGTGGCGATCATGCTGGTGGTCGACGGCGAGCGCTGCCTGATGGGGCGGCAGCCGCGCTTCGTGCCGGGGATGTATTCGTGTCTTGCCGGCTTCTGCGAACCGGGCGAGACAATTGAAGCCGCCGTGCGGCGCGAGGTGCAGGAGGAATCGGGCATCCGGACGGGGCGGGTCCGCTACCTGTCATCGCAGCCCTGGCCGTTCCCGCAATCGCTGATGATCGGCTGCATCGCCGAGGCGACCAGCACGGACATCGTCCGCGACGAGACCGAACTGGAGGACGTGCGCTGGTTCACCCGCGACGAGGTGCAGGCGATGATCGAACGGCGGCATCCGGACAATGTCTGGGTGCCGGCGACATTCTCGCTCGCCTCGCAGCTGGTACGGGCCTGGGCGCTCGACGGTGTCGGATTTTGACCGGCAGGGCGACAAAACTTCGGCAAGATCTGCCCGCTAGGGTTGGCCGATGTTCGACGAGTCCCGCTCCCCTGCCGATGCGAATGCCATGGCCCCGCCGATGAGCGGGATGCCGGCCAACGCGGCTTTTGCCGGGATCGACACCTTCGTATTCGATCTCGACAACACGCTCTATCCGCCCCATGCCGACCTGTGGCCGAAGATCGACCACCGGATCACGGTGTTCATTGCCGAT
>CALCZO010000168.1 GCA_937903315.1 uncultured Alphaproteobacteria bacterium | reverse complement strand
CTCGGTGTTGAGCCAGAAGAACGGTGTATCGGGATAATCCGCCTCAATGATCGCGCGGCCAAGGCCGATCTCGCAGAGCAGGCCGCCGTTCTTCGTCAGGTGCTTCTTCGCATTTTTCAGTATGCTGCGCACAAGATCCATGCCGTCAGCGCCGCCGAGATGGGCCATCTGCGGTTCGGCGGCATATTCCGCCGGGAAAACAGCGACTTCTTCGGCGCTGACATAGGGCGGATTGGCGATGATCACATCGTATCTGTCACCCTTCAGTGCACTGAACAGATCGCTTTGCACGAGGCGGATGCGGTCCTCCAGCCCATGCTCCTTCACATTGATGGCGGCAACCTCCAGCGCGTCGGCGGACAGATCGACCGCATCGATCGCGGCGTTTGGGAACACATGGGCGGCGACGATGGCAAGACAGCCAGAGCCGGTGCAGAGATCGAGAACCCTTGACACCTGCGCCGGATCGGGGGCCTGCGGCAGGTGATCGCCGTCGAACAGGCCGTCGAACAGCAGTTCGCCGATGAACGAGCGCGGGATGATCGCCCGCTCGTCAATATGGAACGACAGATGGCGGATATAGCTGCGGTTGAGCAGGTAGCAGGCCGGCTTGCGGGTGGCGACGCGCGCCTCGATCAGGCCGGCGAGGCGCTCGCGTTCGGCTGCGGTGAGGCGGGCATCGAGCCACGGTTCAAGCTGGTCGACCGGCAGGTGCAGCGCCTCGAGCACCAGAAACGCCGCCTCGTCGAAGGCGGTGGTGACGCCGTGGCCATGCACCAGCTTTGCCGCGCGGAATCGGCTGACGGCATGGCGGAGAAAATCGCGGACGGTCTTCAGTTCCGGCGGGGCTTGGGTCGCGGTCATCGGCCTGTCTCCTGATGCGGGCAGGGATAGGCGGGCTTCGCCGGCCCCGCAAGGCCAAAGCGCGGAACGGCGGCTTGGCGCGGCGTGCAGGCAGGCTATTGTTGAGGCCGAATCGGAGGCGCCATGCCGACAGGATTGTTCCGCACCTATGACAGCCCCGCCGCCGCGGTCGATGCGCTCGACGCTCTGCACCGGCAGGCGACCGAGCGGCTGCGCGCCGCGCTGCTGCGCTATGTGCGCGAGCGGGTGCCGCCGTCCGTGGAAGACCGGATGGCGTTCCGCTATCCTGAACTCCGGCTGATCTACCAGCCGACCGGCCTGCCGCCGGCAACGCGGCGGGCCTATGCCAAGTTCCAGCGGGCCGGGGTCTATTCGACCACCATCACCCAGCCGGACGGGTTCCGCGACTATCTGATGGAGCAGCTTGCGCCGCTGGCGGGCGACTATGGCGCGCGGATCGAGGTGGGGCTGAGCCGGCAGGATATCCCGTACCCTTATGTCATCGACGGCGACGACGAACTCGGCCGGGCCGGGATCAGTCCGGCGGAACTGGCGCGGTTCTTCCCGATTCCGCGCCTGTCGGAGGTGGGCGACGAAATCGCCGACGGGACCTTCGGGCTCAGCGAGGACGGGCCGCGCCCGCTGGCGCTGTTCGATGCGGCCCGGGTCGATTACTCGCTCAAACGGCTGATCCATTACACCGGCACGCATTGGGGCGCGGTGCAGCCCTACATCCTGCTCACCAACTATCATCGCTATGTCGACCAGTTCGTGCGCTGGGCGATGGCGCAACTGGGCGGGCATACGCGGTTCACCCATCTCACCCTGCCGGGCAATGTCGTGGTGCGCGCGCCGGCAACGGGCGCAGCGCTCGAAAAACTGCTTGATGTTGCGGCATGGTCGCGGTTCCAGATGCCGGCGTTCCATCTGGCGGCGCCGGGCGGCGGCATCACGCTGGTCAATATCGGGGTCGGTCCCTCCAACGCCAAGAACATCACCGATCATCTCGCCGTTTTGCGGCCGCATGTGTTCCTGATGATCGGGCATTGCGGCGGATTGCGGCAAAGCCAGCAGATCGGCGATTACGTGCTGGCCCATGCCTATCTGAGGCAGGACCGGATTCTCGATGCGCTGGTGCCGCCGGAAATCCCGATCCCGGCACTGGCCGAGGTCCAGGTGGCGTTGCAGGAGGCGGCAGCGCTGGTGACCGGCGAGCGCGGCGACGGGCTGAAGAGCCGGCTGCGCACCGGCACTGTGGTGACCAACGACGACCGCAACTGGGAACTGAGATGGAGCCAGGAACGGCATCGCATCAACCTGTCGCGGGCGATCGCGGTCGATATGGAATCGGGCACGATCGCCGCCAACGGCTACCGGCTCCGGGTGCCGTACGGCACGCTGCTGTGCGTGTCGGACAAGCCGCTGCACGGCGAGATCAAACTGCCGGGCGCGGCCAATGCGTTCTACCAGCGCGCAGTGGGCCAGCATCTCGACATCGGGCTGAAGGCGGTCGATCTGCTGCGGGGACAACTCGATCAGTTGCATACCCGCAAGCTCAGGAGCTTCGACGAGCCGCCGTTCCGATGAGTCCGTTGTTCAGCCGGGCGCGGGGGAAGAGCCGATGATGCGGTCGCGGGCGGCGCTCGGCTATCTGCTCGGCTTTGTCGGCGTGGTCATCTTCTCGGGGACGTTGCCGGCGACGCGGGTTGCGGTCGCCACGCTTGATCCGTGGTTCGTCACCTTCGGGCGCGCGGCCATAGCCGGACTGTGTGCGGCACTGGTGCTGCTCGTGCTCCGCCGCCCGTTGCCGGCGCGGGGCACACTGAAAACGCTCGGGCTGATCGGTGTGATGGTGACGATCGGCTTTCCCGGCTTCATGGGACTGGCAATGACGACCGTGCCGGCGGCCCATGGCGGCGTCGTTCTCGGAATCCTGCCACTGATGACCGCTGTCGTCAGCGCCTTGTGGCATGGTGTGCGTCCCTCGCCGCTGTTCTGGCTGCTGTCGGTGATCGGGGCGGGAATCGTTGTCGGGTTCTCTCTGCGCAGCGGCGGCGGCCATCTGGAGGCCGGTGATGCCTTTCTGTTTGTTGCAGCCGTCTCGGCGGCCGTGGGCTATGTCCTTTCCGCGCAGCTGGCACGCACCATGCCGGGCTGGGAGGTGATTTCCTGGGTGTGTCTGATCATGCTGCCGGTGACGATTCCTCTGTCGCTTGTATGGTGGCCACCCGATCTTGCGGCGGTGACCACGACAGGCTGGATCGCGCTGGCCTATCTGGCACTGTTCAGCCAGTTCATCGGGTTTTTTGCCTGGAACGCCGGGCTGGCACTGGGCGGGGTGGCAGGCGTCAGCCAGATCCAGTTGCTGCAGACGTTCTTCACCATCGGCTTTGCAGCGCTGATCAACGGCGAGGCGATCGGGTTCGATACGCTCGGCGTCGCGATGGTGATTGTCGGACTGCTCTATCTCGGGCGAAGGGTCTGATCAGAGGGGTTGCGCTGGCGCCGAAAAACACATAAACATATCTTTATGTCGTTTTACCGAGGTGTGCCGTGACGGACGTTCTGCCGTTTCCTGCCGTGATTGCCGCGCTCGACGCTGCGGGCGAGGAGACGCGCCTGAGGATTCTCGCCCTGCTCAGCGAGGCGGAACTGACAGTCACCGAACTCACCGCCATTCTCGGCCAATCGCAGCCGCGCGTCTCGCGCCATCTCAAGCTGCTGGTCGAGGCCGGGCTGGTCGATCGTCACCGCGAAGGGGCGTGGGCGTTCTTCCGCCGTGCGGATACCGGCCCGGCTGCGGCGCTGACCGGGGCGGTGCTGACGGCGGTCGATCCAGCGGACGGGGTGATGGCGACGGACCGGCGACGGCTGGCCGAGGTGCGCGCCGAGCGCGGCCAGCAGGCGGCGCAGTATTTCGCCCGCCATGCCGCCGAATGGGATCGCATCCGGTCCGCGCATGTGCCGGAAGCGCGGGTCGAGGCGGCGATCCTCGACCTTCTGGGCGATGCGCGGATCGAGACGATGCTCGACATCGGCACCGGCACCGGGCGGATGCTCGAGCTGATCGCGCCGCGCACCTCGCGGGCGGTCGGGCTCGATGTCAGTCCGGCGATGCTGGCGGTGGCGCGCGCCAATGTCGAACGCGCCGGCTTGCGGCAGGTGCAGCTCAGGCAGGGCGATGTCTATGCGCTGCCGGCGGGCGAGACGGGGTTCAGCCTGATCGTGCTGCATCAGGTGCTGCATTTCCTTGATGATCCAGGCCGCGCCGTGCGTGAGGCAGCACGCCTGCTCGGGCCGGGCGGACGGCTGCTCGTGGCCGACCTTGCGCCGCATACTGACGAAAAAATGCGCAATGAGTTCAACCACCGGCGGCTTGGCTTTGCCGCCGAGGAAGTTGCTGGCCTGATGCGTGACGCCGGGTTGCAGGGCGTGCGTGTGCGGGCCTTGAAGCCGATTGCCGGCGAGGGCGATGTGCTGACCGTGACATTGTGGCTTGGCCGCGACGCCCGGGTTCAGACCGATGCGCCGTTTTCCAGTTCCCTGTCCGAGGTTGCCTGATGATTGCTCCTGTCCTGCGTTCGTCCCGGTCCGTCACCAGCGCGCCGCCGAACATCTCGTTCGAGTTCTTTCCGCCCAAGAATGCCGAGATGGAGGCAACGCTGTGGGCGTCGATCCAGCGGCTGGCGCCACTGTCGCCGAGCTTCGTCTCGGTCACCTATGGCGCCGGCGGCTCGACGCGCGAGCGCACCCATGCGACGGTCAAGCGCATTGTCGATGAGACCAGCCTGAATCCCGCCGCTCATCTGACCTGCGTCGCCGCGACGCGGGCGGAAGTGGACGAGGTCATCCGCTCGTATCACGACGCCGGCGTGCGCCATATCGTGGCGCTGCGCGGCGATCCGGTCGAGGGCATCGGTCACGCCTACACGCCACATCCCGGCGGCTATGCGTCGAGCACCGATCTGGTTGCCGGGATCAAGGCAATCGGCGACTTCGATGTCTCCGTCTCGGCCTATCCCGAGGGGCACCCGGAAAGCGCGTCGATCGAGGCCGATCTCGATATCCTCAAGTCCAAGGTCGACGCGGGAGCAGACCGGGCGATCACCCAGTTCTTTTTCGATAACGACCAGTATTTCCGCTATCTCGACAGGGTTCATGCGCGCGGCATCGACGTGCCGATCGTGCCGGGCATCCTGCCGGTGCAGAACTTCAAGCAGGCGGCAAACTTTGCCAAGCGGGCCGGGGCCCATGTGCCGGACTGGATGGCGCAGCGGTTCGAGGGGCTGGAGAACGACGCCGAGACGCGCAAGCTGGTGGCCGCTGCGGTGGCTGTGGAACAGGTCTACGACCTGCTCGACCGGGGCGTCAGCGACTTCCACTTCTATACGATGAACCGCGCCGATCTGGTGTTCGCCATCTGCCACATGCTGGGCTTGCGGGCGGCGGCCTGAGCCGCGCGCAGTGTCATGGCCGGGCCTGATCCGGCCGGTACCGTTTTTGAACACAGTCCAGGTTGTCCTGCCCGGCACGAGGCCGGGTCTGACGACGAGAGGGTAAATGCCATGACCACCCCGTTCTCGCCGGTTGACGGCGCCGAAGTCCGCCGCGCCCTGATCGCCGCTGCCCGCGAGCGCATCCTTGTGCTCGATGGCGCGATGGGAACGGAAATCCAGCAGCTCAGGCTGAGCGAGGAGGATTTCCGCGGGCAGCTTTTCAGGGATTTCGATCACCCGCTGAAAGGCAACAACGATATCCTGATCCTGACCCAGCCGGCGGCGGTGCGCAAAGTGCACCTCGATTACTTTCTGGCCGGGGCTGACATCGTCGAGACCAACACGTTCTCGGGCACGACAATCGCGCAGGCCGACTATCACCTCGAACATATCGTCACCGATCTCAATTTCCACGGCGCGCGGCTGGCGCGCGAGGCGGCCCATCTGGCAGAGGCGCAGGACGGGCGACGCCGGTTCGTCGCCGGCGCGGTGGGGCCGACCAACCGCACCGCCTCGATCTCGCCCGATGTCAACAATCCCGGCTTCCGCGCGGTGTCGTTCGATGATCTGAGGATTGCCTACGGCCAGCAGATCCGCGCGCTGATCGAGGGCGGTTCGGACCTGATCCTGATCGAGACGGTGTTTGACACGCTCAACGCCAAGGCGGCGATTTTTGCAGCGGAGGAGGCCTTTATCGCGCTGGGCCGGCGGCTGCCGGTGATGCTGTCGGGGACGATCACCGATCTGTCCGGCCGCACGCTGTCGGGCCAGACGCCGACGGCGTTCTGGCATTCGCTGCGCCATGCCGATCCGCTGTCGTTCGGCCTCAATTGCGCGCTCGGTGCGCGTGAGATGCGCGGCCATATCGCCGAGATTTCCAAAATCGCCGATTGTCTGGTCTGCGCTTATCCGAACGCCGGCCTGCCGAATGAATTCGGCCTTTACGACGAAAGCCCCGAGGCGATGGCCGCGCTGGTGGCCGATTTTGCCAAGGCCGGGCTGGTCAATATCGTTGGCGGCTGCTGCGGCTCGACGCCGGCGCATATCGGTGCGATCGCCGAGGCAGTGAAGGGCATCGCGCCGCGCACGGTGCCGGTGATCGCGCCGGCGCTGCGCCTGTCCGGGCTGGAGCCATTCACGCTCACCCCGGATATTCCGTTCGTCAACATCGGCGAGCGCACCAATGTCACCGGCTCGGCGCGGTTCCGCAAGCTGATCAAGGACGGCAAATATCCCGAAGCGCTCGATGTGGCGCGCGATCAGGTCGCCAACGGCGCGCAGGTGATCGACGTCAACATGGACGAAGGCCTGCTCGACAGCGAAGCAGCGATGGTGACGTTCCTCAACCTCGTCGCGGCCGAACCCGATATCGCCCGCGTGCCGGTGATGATCGACAGTTCCAAATGGAACGTGATCGAGGCCGGGCTGAAATGCGTGCAGGGCAAGCCGATCGTCAATTCGATCTCGATGAAGGAGGGGGTTGAGGCTTTCATCCATCACGCGCGGCTGTGCCGGGCCTATGGCGCGGCGGTGGTGGTGATGGCCTTCGACGAGGAGGGCCAGGCCGACAGCTATGAGCGCAAGATCGCCATCTGTCAGCGTGCTTACAAAATCCTGACCGAAGAGGTCGGCTTTCCGCCCGAGGACATCATCTTCGATCCCAACGTGTTCGCGGTGGCGACCGGGATCGACGAGCACAACGGTTATGGCGTCGCCTTCATCGAGGCGACGCAGTGGATCCGCCAGAACCTGCCGCATGCCCATGTCTCGGGCGGCGTGTCGAACCTGTCGTTCTCGTTCCGCGGCAACGAGCCGGTGCGCGAGGCGATGCACGCGGTGTTCCTCTACCACGCCATCAAGG
>CALCZO010000167.1 GCA_937903315.1 uncultured Alphaproteobacteria bacterium | reverse complement strand
CGCTGCCGGCCGTCACCTTGAAATAATCGCGGAAGGCGCTGCCGGTGATGTGGGGCGGCTGTCCCTTCTCGCTGCCGACACCGAGATTGACCGCAGGTTCACGGAAATAGATCGGCTTGAGATGGGCATGGATGTCGGTGACATGCAGAATCGTCACCGTACCCAGCGGATCGAACCGTGTGATATCGGCCTGCGACAGCTTCTGCTGCGCGGCTGCGCGTCCGAGCGAGCCAAGGCCGGCACCGGGCAACAACAGGCTAGCCGCCGCCGTCGCCTGGAGAAACTCCCTGCGTGAAATCATTGTCTTGATCCCTGAATGGAAAAAGGGCGGAGCGCGCCTTGCGTTCCGCCCTGAAATCGTCAGGCCACTGTCAGCTTGGCCTTGGACGTGTAATCGGAGCCGTTGTCATCCTTCCAGGTGAAGGTGAACTCGCCCGATTCCTTCGCCTTGAAGAAGAACGACTGGTACGGGTTGGCCGAGATCGACGGATACCAGGTCGCCTCGAACACCGACTTGCCGTTGAAGGCCGCCGTGAACTTGTTGATGATCTGGCGCGGGATGACCTTGCCGGCCGAATCCTTGCGCTGGCCGCTTTCCATCTCGTGGGAAATCAGCGTCTTGATCTCGATAAGGTCGCCGGCCTTGGCCTGGGCGGGAACGCGCACGCGCGGAACAGGATTTGCCATGATCGTTTCTCCCTCAGCCGCCGCAACCGCCGATGGTGACTTTCACCTCGGCCGATGCTGTGAAAAGCTTGCCGTCCGACATCTCGGCGATGCAGACGATGTTCTGCGTCTGCGCCAAGCGCATGCGGGTGGCGGCCTGCGCCTTGCCGCACGAGGGCGAGAACATGTAGCTGACGACCTGCGCCTGCGGGTTGCCATCGGCGAACACGTGCACGGCCTTGACATAGTCAGCGTCGGACATCGGGCTTTCGACCGACACCTCGACCGGAACGACCAGACCGTTCTCGGCGATCTGCGGCACATCCAGCTTGATCTTGCCGGATTCAGCCTTCTTCTCGCCGTAGAGCTTCTTGATTTCGGCCTCGACGGCCTTGACGTCGGCAATTGCCATCTGCGGGGCAAGCACCGCGGCAAGGGCGGCAGCGCCACCCAGCAGCATGGCCTGACGCCGCGTTTGTGATCTGATGTTCACAATCGGTCTCCTTCTCGTTAACTCCCGGGTCCGCTGACGCCGCATCCGACACTTGACGATCGGTTCGTAGTAGCGCACGCTTTCAAACATCGATATATCGATTTTCGTGAATGTAAAGCAGCAAACGACGGTTCCGACTTTATGACGAGCGTCGCCAACGATCAAAAATGCCCAGGCGCAGGCCTGAAGGTATCTTGGGAGAGGACCGAGGGGAAGACATGAAACGACACAGCAGACTAGCCGCAATGGCGGCCGGGCTTACCGCCGCGCTGGCCCTGTTCACGGGGCTTGCGGGCGCGCAGCAGCCAGCGCTGAGCGACGCGGAGAAGGAAATCGAGCGCTATCGCGCGATGATCAACGATCCGATGGCCAATCCGGGCTTCCTTTTTGTCGATCGCGGCGAAGTGCTGTGGTCGCAGAAGCGCGGCACCAAGAACGTCAGCCTCGAAACCTGCGACCTCGGCGAGGGCCCCGGCAAGCTGGAAGGCGCCTATGCCAAGCTGCCGCGCTACTTCAAGGATGCCGACAAGGTCATGGACCTTGAGCAGCGCCTGCTGTGGTGCATGAAAACGGTGCAGGATCTCGACACCGCCGACATCATCAAGCGCCGGTTCGGCAATCCGAATTTCACGTCCGACATGCAGGACCTCGTCGGCTTCATCGCCAATAAGTCCAACGGCATGAAATACGTGCCGCAGCTGTCGCATCCGAAGGAGCAGGAGATGCTCGCGGTCGGCACCGCGCTGTTCAACCGCCGCGGCGGCAGCCAGGACTTCTCCTGCGCCACCTGCCACGGCGAGAGCGGCAAGCGCATCCGCCTCCAGGGCCTGCCGGACTTCTCGAAGCCGACGAAGGACGCGCGCGACACGATGGGCGGCTGGCCGACCTATCGCGTCTCGCAGAGCCAGCTGCGCACCATGCAGCACCGGCTGTGGGACTGCTATCGCCAGATGCGTCATCCCATCCCGGAATACGGCTCTGACGGCATCACCGCCCTCACCGTCTATATGGTGAAGATGGGCGAAGGCGCCGAAATCACCGTTCCGTCGATCAAGCGCTGAGGAGGGCGACCATGAAACTGTTTGTTGCTGTTGCCCTTGCTGCGGGCATGACCACGGGCGCTTTCGCGCAGACGGCCCCGAAAGCCGATCCGGCAAAGGTCGAGCAGATCGTCAAGACTATGTTCGCCAAGGCCGGCCCCGAATGGGCATCCGTCATCACGCCGGACGAGACCATCATGACCTGCACCATGACGGGCAATGCGCCATCGACCAAGCAGTATGACGACATTCTCGCCCGCGAGAAGAAGACCGTTGTCATGCCGGCCGACGGCAACGTGATGGGCGACTGGAAGAAGGGCGAAACGGTGGCGCAGCGCGGCACCGGTGGCCAGTTCACCGACAAGCCCGACACTTACAGGGGTGGCAACTGCTACGCCTGCCATGAACTGGCAGCGAAGGAAGTCAGCTATGGCACGCTGGGGCCGAGCCTGAAGGCCTATGGCAAGGACCGCAAGTTCGCCGCCGACGAGGCCAAGACCGCTTATGCGAAGATCTACAATTCGCAGAGCGTGCTCCCCTGTTCGCAGATGCCGCGGTTCGGTCACAACAAGTTCCTGACCGAACAGCAAATCAAGGACGTTGTGGCCTACCTGTTCGACCCCGAATCGCCGGTCAACAAGTAGGTTTCCCGATTGCAGGCCCGCCGGATATTCGTCCGGCGGGCTTGATGATCGTCATGGAACGAGATGGCGCTAGGCCATAGACACGCGGGAGCGTATAGCTCATGCCACTTCCGGCTCGTCCACCCCGTTCCCATGGCTCTGCCCTCATGAAATCGCTTCTGGCAAGTCTCGTTCTGTTTGGCGGCCTCGCAATGCATGCGCTTCCGGCGAGCGCGGCGGAACTGCTGCTGTTCACCCGCAAGGGATGCGCCTACTGCGTGTTGTGGGAGCGGGAGATCGGCGGGATTTATCCCAAGACCGACGAGGCACGGGCCGCCCCGCTCCGCCGCATCCACACTGACAAACCACAGGCCAGCGATCCCCGGCTTGAGCCTCCCGTCTCGGTCACGCCGACGTTCGTCCTGATGGACGGAACGCGGGAAATCGGCCGGTTCTCGGGCTACACCAATGATCTGACATTCTGGTCGATGCTCAGTGTCCTGCTTCAGCGCATGGAAGGGGCTGATCGCGGTCCCGCGCCCCAACCCGCCGGGTATCGCCAATGACTGCCATCGTCTCCCGCGCCATCGAAGACGAACTTCGTTCGGACAACGAGATTTCGCCCGAGCTTGAGTCGCTGATGCGCTCGGCCCGCAAGGCCAGCGATTTTCTCAAAGCACTCAGCCACGAAAACCGGTTGTTGCTGCTGTGCCTGCTCGCCGAACGCGAGCGCTCCGTGGGCGAACTCGAGAACATCCTGTCGCTGCGCCAGCCGACCGTCTCCCAGCAACTCGCACGCCTGCGCTATGACGGACTCGTGACGACACGCAGGGATGGCAAGGCGATCTACTATTCGATTGCCGACGAAAACGTTCGACAGATCATCACCGTGATCTATTCGATCTATTGCGAACCGCCGCCGATCAAGACCACGTGAAACCGCACCGGGGGAGTTGACGGGTGGGAATGCTTCCCGGCGTACTGGTGGGACCTGCAGGCTTTCTCGTCGGGCTCGTCATCGGTTTTGCCGTGTGGCGGGCCCGGCTGTGCTCGTTCGGCGCGATCGAGGATGCCTTGATGGGCGATGACTGGCGGCGGGCCAAGGTGTTCGGCCTTGCTCTTGGCCTCGCCATCCTGACCACCCAGACGCTTGTGCTGACCGGGGTCTTCGGGCCTGACCTGACAACCTACCTGCCAAGCCAGATCGCATGGGTGCCGCTGGCTGCGGGCGCTGTGCTGTTCGGACTGGGCATGGCGCTGGTTGGCACCTGCACGTTCGGGTCGCTCGTCCGCCTCGGTGGTGGAGATCTCAGGTCGCTGATTATCCTCATTATTTTCGGGGCCGTGGCCTATGCAATGTCGCGAGGCGTGCTGGCCCCCCTGCGGATCCAGCTGGTTGCGCTGTTCGCCGTGGCCATGCCCGGCGATGTCGCCTCCGACCTGCCGCGCATTCTGGACTATTTCGGCCTGCCGTCTGCCCGTCTGGTGGCCTCTGTGCTCATCGGCGGCGGGCTGATCGCGCTGGCCTTGCGGGATTCACGGCTGCGCAAGGCGCGCCGGCTGATGACGTCCGGCGTGGTGCTCGGTCTGGCCGTCACGGCGGGATGGGTAGCGACGCAAACGCTCGCCGATCCTCTCGATCCAGCAATCCGGACGCAGAGCCTGACCTACGTTGCTCCGGTCGGCCGAACCTTCTTCGGATTGCTGCTGAACGCGGTCGACTGGCGTGATTTCGGCGTCGGAAGCGTATTCGGCGTGGCTGTCGGCGCGTTCATTGCAGCCCGTCATGCCGATGAGTTCCGCTGGAATGCCTTTGACGACGCCTTCGAGATGCGCCGTCATCTGATCGGCGCCCTGCTGATGGGCATCGGTGGTGTGCTGGCGGGGGGGTGCACCATCGGTCAGGGCTTGACCGCCGGCTCGCTGCTGGCCATCACTTGGCCGGTCACCATCGGCGGGATGATCGTGGGCGCACGGATCGGGATTGCCATCCTTGTCGGCGAGTCGCTACGCGATCTTCTTCTGCGCCGGAACTGATCGATCGAACAAAGGTTTGTGATGGTTACGCCATTTGTCTCCGCACCCAGCGAAATCCGTGTTCGCGATGGTGGTCGCCTGCTGACGGTTACGTTTCCCGAATATGGCACCTTTGACATGAGTGCCGAATATCTTCGCGTCGAGAGCCCGAGCGCGGAAGTCCAGGGCCACAACCCGAAAGAGAAAAAGACGATCGGCGGCAAGAAGGACGTCACGATCAAGGGAGCAGAACCGGTCGGCAACTATGCCGTGCGGCTGATCTTTTCGGACGGGCATTCGAGCGGAATTTACGCGTGGGAGACCTTCCTGACGCTTGGCCGAAGCCAGCCAGACCTTTGGGCCAGATATCTGGACAACATCGAAAAACTCGGCCTCGCGCGCTAATGTCCAGCGGCTGAGACAAGATCGCTGCGGGCATCCTGCTCGGAGCCAAAAAGATGCGGCACGACGCCGTGTCGCGCCAGCGATTCGCCGAGCTTCATACGAAGGAAGCCGTTGGTGGTGTAGCGCGACACGGTCGAATAATATGTATCGGCGAGCGCCCTGACCATATCGGACCAGTCGTCGAGCAATTCGGGCAGGATCGAGAAATGATCGTAGTTGACGATCACCGGCACGCGCCGTCCGAGCGGCGCAAGATGGGCCTCGCAGGCGGCCTGAATCGCTCGGATGTCCTGCATGCCCCGGACCGAACAATGCTCGAAATCGATGAAGAACACACCCTGCGCGGCATCGAACTGGAACCGCTGTTCAAGCGGCTTGACCAGCATGTCCTGCCGCAGGCCCATCGGCGCGTCGGTGAAAATGCGCGGGTCCATCGTCTGTGGCGGATGGGGCATGAGCGGGCGAAACCGCATCAGGGCGAGGATGTCGCGGTCGACATCGACGCCGGGTGCCACCTCGGTCAGTTCCAGCCCTGCAGCGGTCAGGCGGAACACGCAGCGCTCGGTGATGTAGAGCACCTTCTGGCCTTGCCGGGCGGCGCGGGGGCCCGAGAAGGTGACCTGCTCGACCGCCTCGACGAACTTGGGCGCATTGCCCTCCTCAAGGATCGTCAGCCGGCCATCAGCCGCCGCAATGCGCAGGGGGCCGGCCATGAAACTGCCGACGAACACAACCGTCTTGGCCCGTTGCGAGATGTTGATGAAGCCGCCCGCCCCGGCCAGCTTGGGCCCGAATTTCGAGACATTGAGATTGCCGTGCCGGTCCACCTGCGCGAGACCGAGGAACGCGGTGTCGAGGCCGCCGCCGTCATAGAAATCGAACTGGTAGGGCTGGTCGATGATCGCCTGCGTGTTCGACGCAGCGCCGAAATTCAGCCCGATGGCCGGAATGCCGCCGATGACGCCCGGTTCGGCGGTCATGGTGACAAGATCGATGACCTTTTCCTCGTTGGCGATGGCGGCGACCCCGTCGGGCATGCCGATCCCGAGATTGACGACCGAATTGGGGCGCAGTTCGAACGCCGCACGGCGGGCGATGATCTTGCGCTCGCTCATCGGCATCGGCGGAATCGAATCGGCCTGAACACGGATTTCGCCTGAAAACGCCGGATTGTAGGGTGTGGCAAAGGTCTGCCAGTGGTTCTCCGGCCGCGCGACCACCACGCAATCGACCAAGACGCCGGGGATTTTCACCTGCCGCGGGTTGAGACTGCCGCTTTCAGCGACGCGCTCGACCTGGGCAATGACAATGCCGCCCGAATTGCGTGCGGCCATGGCAATCGACAGCGCCTCCAGCGTCAGCGCTTCCTTCTCCATCGTCAGGTTCCCGTCCGGATCGGCGGTGGTGGCGCGGATGATGCCGACATGGATCGGGAAGGTCTTGTAGGCCAGACAGTCCTGGCCATGGATCGCCACCCGGGTCACCATGTCCTCGGTCGTGCAGGCATTGAGCTTGCCGCCGCCGTTGACGGGATCGACGAACGTATCCATGCCGATGGTCGTCAGATGGGCCGGGCGGCGCGCGGCGATGTCACGATAGAGATGGACAATGACGCCCTGTGGCAGGTTGTAGGCCTCGATCTGGTTGGCGAAGGCCAGTTTCTGCAATTCCGGCACCAGTCCCCAGTGTCCGCCGATGACCCGGCGGACCATGCCGGCATGACCGAAGTGGTTGAGACCCTTGGCTTTGCCGTCCCCCTGACCGGCGGCATAGACCAGCGTGAGATTGCCCGGCCGGCCCTTCCCCTCCGGGTCTGCCTGCTGGCTGGCGAGAAAGCGCGCCTCCAGAGCCATCGCGATTTCCTCGGCAAAGCCGATCCCGACAAAGCCGCCGGTGGCGATCGTGTCGCCGTCGCGGATCAGTTCGACAGCCTTGTCGGCGGAAACAACCTTGCCGCGCGCGGCATTGCGCACAAGCGGCAGCGAGGGATGGGTGGGCATGGCGCGGCTCCGTTCTGCCGGCGCATGATCGGCAAAACAGCGGCTGCGTCAATGATCCGCCGCATGCGGCCCGGCGTTGCGCCGGTGCAGCGCCGGGACAAGCGCAGGATCGCCGAAGGCGATAAAGTGCGGATTGCGATAGCCGTCCGCGTGGCGGCCGTAGGTCAGCGGTGCGCCTGCGAGCGTGACCGTCAGGCCGCCGGCGGCACGCAGCACGGCATCGCCCGCCGCCGTGTCCCACTCCATCGTCGGGCCAAGGCGGGGGTAGAGATCGCCCTCGCCTTGCGCGATCTGGCAGAACTTGAGCGATGACCCCGCGACCTTGCGCTCGATCACCGGCCAGCAGGCGAGTTCGGCCACCGTCTGCGGCGTGTTGTGGCTGCGGCTGACCAGCGCGGCCAGACCAGCCGTCGGTGCGGGCCGGCAGCGGATCGGGCGCAGATGTGCGGCATCGAACGACGGCGCGGGGGACAGATCGGCCATCGCCGCGCCGGCCGGCCCGCCCAGCCACAGGCACCCGAGCGCCGGCGCATAGACGACGCCGGCCACCGGCGCGCCTTGCTCGATCAGGGCGATGTTGACGGTGTACTCGGGCAGGCGGTTGAGAAAATCGCGCGTGCCGTCGAGCGGGTCGACCAGCAGGAACGTCGCTGCGGCCGCGCGCAGGCCATTGGTGGCGCTGTCCTCCTCGGCCACCACCGGCAGGGCGGGACACAGGCGGGCCAGACCGGCCAGAATCACCGCCTCGGCGGCGGCATCGGCTGCCGTCACCGGGCTGCCGTCCGGCTTGAGAACGGCGGAGGCATCGGCGTGGCGCAGGATCGCCGCGCCCGCCTCGAGCGCGAGGCGCGCGAGCCCCGTCATCAGGGTGGTGATGTCTGTGCCCGGCATCGGCCCTGCGGTGTCCTCACTCTGCGAGTCAGCTGCGACAGAGTGGCGGCGCGGCCGCACGATGGCAAGGCCGGGCTTTTGCGCTGGCGCAGCGAAACATTCCGGCGACCGGTGCATGATCCGTCCATCAGAGGAGGCGGCCATGACCATGATGACCCGGCGGACGATGATGGTGGCGGCAGGCGCGGCGCTCGCCCTGCCTACCGTGTTGCGACAGGCGCGCGCCGCCATCGGCGGCGTTGACGACGCGCGGTTTGCCCGGCTGGTGGCCGCCTACCCCACGCTGCTCGACCGGATCGAGGCCGGCGCGCTGGTGTGGAAGGACGGGGCGCGGATGCCGCTTGATGACGGCAGGACCGGCAAGAGCTTCGAGGAGATGCTGCGCTCCGCCTCGCTCGCCGACCAGCTCCGGCAGGTCTATCGGGCCGGAAAGCCGTCCGCCAACCCCGGCACGAACGACAGCCCCGGCCGGATCCGGCACGCGCCGTTCTTCGCCAAAATGTATGGCGACTGCAAGAAGGGCGAGGTGACCAAGCGCATGCGCCCGGTCGTCTGGATGCCGAAGACCAAGCCGCAGACGCTTCAGGTCACCACCGTCAACAATGTCGCCGGGCGGCTGGAAAAGGTCATAGCCGGGCTGGAAGGGTTGCCCGACCGGCTCAAGCCGTTCCTCGTGCCCTCTGGCGGAACCTACAATTGCCGGGTTGTCGCCGATACCGGGATGCCGTCGATGCACGCCTCGGGCGCGGCGATCGATATCGCCACGGCGCAGACCGACTACTGGGTGTGGTCACGCGGCAAGGGGGCGGGCGCGATTCCGTTCAAGAACCGCATTCCGTGGGAGATTGCCGAGATTTTCGAGGCGGAACAGTTCATCTGGGGCGGCAAGTGGTATCACTACGATACGATGCACTTCGAATACCGGCCCGAGATGTTCGGCTGACCTGCAGTCAATGCAGTCGGCACGGCGACAGGTTTCGGCGGGATTCCAGGTTTGATTGCAAAAACAATGGCAAAGCCCGCAAGTTCGGTGGCTTCCAAGCTTGTTCCGGGGTATAATACGTCTAGCAGACCAGCCCGCCCGTTTGAAGCGGACTACCCCAATGGAGCACCGTCCGATGCAGCCGGAAACCTCACTCACACAATCGACGGAACTCCAATCACCGGAAAATATGTCGTGGGAAGAGCGCAAGTTGGCGGAGGCGACGTGGCGCTACCGAGTGGCGCATATGACGAGATCGCAGAGGCGGCGACGGGCAGCCCAATATTGGTTGTCCCGCAATCTCAATTGGGACGAGACGTGGGCCGCGTCGTCACCAACCGCTTTACAAAGAAACCGCTCGTGGCTCAAGTTTCTGCGTCGCTCAAGGGTGATCGCTTTGAGCGGGTTGCCGCTCATGAAATAGGGCATGTAATTGACCAGTTCGTCGGAGAGATTCCAACGAAGGGCGTGGCATCTGAATTGGCGGATATCGACAATCCGTCAGATCGATTTCATGCGGAGTATCGTCGGCATCAATTCCGCACGACCGCATAGAAATCTACCCCTTGGACAGTCGTGGATGGCCGGGCCATGCCCGGCCATGACGAGGCTATGTCTATGCGTCAGAACAGCCCCTGCACCGCGCCGTCTGCATCGACGAAGATCCGCTCGGCAGCCGGGGTTTTCGGCAGCCCGGGCATCCGCATGATGTCGCCGCAGATGACGACAAGAAAACCTGCGCCGGCCGACAGCGACAGATCGCGGATATGGACCGTGTGGCCGGAGGGGGCGCCGCGCAGGGCGGGATCGGCCGAGAACGAATACTGCGTCTTGGCGACGCAGATCGGCAGCGACCCGTACCCCTGCTTTTCGAACTCGGCGAACCGGCGGCGGATGTCGTCGGGCGCATCAATGCCGGCGGCGCCATAGAGGGTGCGGGCGATCGCTTCCATCTTGTCCCACAGCGGCATCGCATCGGGATAGAGCGGCGCAAAGTGTGCCGTTCCGCCCTCGCAGAGGCCGATCACCGCATCAGCGAGCGCGGCAGCCCCCTGCCCCCCTTCGGCCCAGTGGCGGCAAAGGATGGCCTCGACCCCGAGATCGTCGCGGCACCGGGCGATGACGGCGGCGGTTTCGGCCTCGGTATCGGCGGCAAAATGGTTGATGGCGACGACGACCGGCACGCCGAAACGCCTGAGATTGGCGACATGGCGGGCGAGATTGACCATGCCGGCGGCGACGGCGGCGACGTTCTCCTGGCCCAGATCGGCCTTTTCCACCCCGCCATGCATTTTCAGCGCCCGGACGGTGGCCACCAGAACCGCGCAATCGGGTTTCAGACCGGCCTTGCGGCATTTGATGTCAAAGAACTTTTCGGCCCCGAGATCGGCGCCGAAGCCGGCCTCGGTCACCACGATGTCGCCGAGCTTCAGCGCCGCCGTGGTGGCGATGACCGAATTGCAGCCATGGGCGATGTTGGCGAACGGCCCGCCGTGAACGAAGGCGGGCGTGCCTTCCAGCGTCTGCACAAGATTGGGGCTCAGCGCATCCTTGAGCAGCACGGTCATCGCGCCCTCGGCCTTGAGATCGCGGGCGAAGATCGCGGTGCGGTCGCGGCGGTAGCCGACGATCATGCCGCCGAGCCGCTGTGTCAGATCTTCCAGCGACGTCGCAAGACAGAATACGGCCATCACCTCCGAAGCGACGGTGATGTCGAACCCGTCCTCACGCGGGTAGCCGTTGCCCGTCCCGCCGAGCGAGGAGACGATGGACCGAAGCGCCCGGTCATTCATGTCCATGACGCGGCGCCAGACGACGCGCCGGGTGTCGAACCCCAGCGCATTGCCCCAGTAGATGTGATTGTCGACCAGCGCGGCGAGCAGGTTGTGCGCGGCGGTGATTGCGTGAAAATCGCCGGTGAAGTGCAGGTTGATTGCCTCCATCGGCACGACCTGCGCATGGCCGCCGCCGGCTGCGCCGCCCTTCATACCGAAGGAAGGGCCGAGCGAGGGCTCGCGCAGCGCGATCACCGCCTTGCGGCCAGCGCGCGCCAGTGCATCGCCGAGGCCGACGGTCGTCGTGGTCTTGCCCTCGCCCGCCGGCGTCGGCGAAATGGCGGTGACGAGGACGAGGCGGCTGATCGGGCTGCGCGGCTGCGCGGAAAGCCAGCCGAGATCGACCTTGCCGATGAAATGCCCGTAGGGGCTGACCGCCGCATCGGGAATGGCGAGGCGTGCGGCGATCCGTCCGATCGGTTCAAGTGTGGCGGCGCGGGCAATCTCGATGTCTGTCGGCATTCCGTGTCGATCCTGGATGGCGGGCGGGCCGCGCACCATGCTATGGCGCAACGGTAAAGGAAGCGCTTGCCGGATCAGGATCACGCCGTAATGACCACGCCGCCCCCCGGCCCGGACAGCCCCTGCGTCAGGATCTGCGTGATCGACGCCGCCACCGGCCTGTGCACCGGCTGTGGCCGCACGCTCGATGAAATCGCGCGCTGGTCCGGCATGAACGAGGCGGAGCGGCGCGCGGTCAATGCCGGATTGCCGTCCCGTCTCGCCCTGATGCGACCGCGGACGGGGCGGGCCTGCGCCCTGCCCCGCCGGCGATGATCCTTATGCCTTGGGGCCGAGCGTCAGCGTGATCTCGCCAAGCCCGGCGACGCCGCCCGTCACCACATCGCCGGCGACAATCGCGCCGACGCCCGCGGGCGTCCCGGTCATGATGACATCACCCGGCTGGAGCGCCATCGAGCGCGAGCAGATCGCGATGATCTCGGGCACCGACCAGATCAGATCGGCAACGTCCTGATCCTGCCTGACCTTGCCGTTGACGGCGAGCCAGATACGGCCCTTGGCGATGTGGCCAACGGCGCTGACCGGATGGAGCGGTGCCATTGGTGCGGAACGGTCGAACCCCTTGCCCCATTCCCACGGCCGGCCGGCGTCCTTGGCTTCGCCCTGCCGGTCGCGGCGGGTCAGGTCGATGCCGACACCATAGCCCCAGACATGGTTCAGCGCGTCAGCTTCGGCAATGTCCGTGCCCCCGGTGCCGATCGCCACCGTCATCTCGATCTCGTAATGCAGGTTCGACGTATCGGGCGGATAGGGAATGGTCGCCCCGTCCTCGACGATCGCGTCGGCCGGCTTCATGAAGAAGAACGGCGCCTCGCGCGTCGGGTCCTTGCCCATCTCGCGGGCATGAGCCTCATAGTTGCGGCCGACGCAGATGATGCGGCGGACAGGAAAACGCTGATCGGTGCCGGCAACGGCCACGGAGGGCACCGGCGGCGGGGCAATCACATACGACGTCATGGGGATCCTCGATGGAAAACGTGAAACCGGGCGTTGCGCAGGGCCCGGATCGGATCCGACAATGGAACGACCGACCGCCCTGCGCAACGGGAATTGTCTGACAAGTCATGCCCCGCGCATCTCGCGGAAGAAGCCGAGCTTCTCGTGGATCGGTCGGTCGGAATAGGAAAACACCACGGCGTCCTCGTCCGCCTCGTGCACCACCGGTTTCCATGACGGAACGACGAACACATCCTGCGGACCCCATTCGATCACGGTCTCGCCGATGCGCGAGCGACCGCGCCCCTCGACCGGTGAGAACACCGTCGCGTCGGTGGAGCGATAGGGCGCGGTGACAAAGCCCTTCGGCAGCAGTTGCATGAAGGCACCGATCGTCGGCATCGCATGGTCGCCGGTCTCGGGGTTGATATAGCGCATCTTCAGGCCGTGGCACGGGTCCCAGGCCTCGGCCCTGCGCATCTGTTCCAGCGCTTCGCGCGTGCGGACATAGGGATAGTTGAAGATCGGGCTGGTGATCGCGCCGCGCCTGCGGTCGACAGGCAGCATGTTGGCGCCATAGCGGGCCAGAGCATCGCCCTCGGGCCGGGTGATCAGCTGTTCGTCAGCATTGTGATGTTCAACGAACGAGGCATCGAAGAACTGGACGATCGGGATGTCCAGCCCGTCGAGCCAGAACATCGGCCGGTCGGTTTCGTTGCCATGGTCATGCCAGGCGCCGGAAGGAGTAATGACAAAATCGCCGACCTCCATCCGCGTCCGCTCGCCGCCGACCGCCGTATGCGCGCCCGACCCTTCCATGACAAAGCGCAGCGCCGACTGCGAATGACGGTGCGCCGGCGCAACCTCGCCCGGCAGGACAAGCTGGACGCCGCAATAGAGCGAGGTGGTGATCTTCGATTCGCCGCGCAAGCCGGGATTTTCAAGGATCAGCACCCGCCGTTCGGCCTCCTTGGCGGTGATCAGGCCGCCCGCCTCGATCATCGCCTCGCGGATATCGGCAAAGCGCCAGCCGAACGGCACGCAGCGACTGCGCGGCTCCGGCGTGATCAGCGCGCCCATCACCGTCCACAGGGCAGTGAGGTTCCTGCCGTCGATCTTTTCGTAGAACGCCTTGCGGGCCGGCGTCTCGGCTGCACCTGTTGACATGCTCTGCTCCCCGGCGATTGACAGACCCATTATTGTTAGTATGCTGACAAAAAGCATACTGTCAACATGGAGTCCGCTGTGGACCTGCATGGCTATTTCCGCTCCGGTGCCGCCTACCGGGTCAGGATTGCGCTCAACCTCAAGGGGCTTGCGGTGCGTCATGTGTCGCACCACCTGCGCAAGGGCGAACAGCGCGATCCGGCCTTTCTGGCGCTCAATCCGCAGGGCATGGTGCCGGCTCTGGCGACCGATGACGGCGATGTGCTGACCCAGTCACTCGCCATCATCGAATGGCTGGAGGAGACCTGTCCCGTCCCGCCGCTGCTGCCCGGCTCGCCGGTCGAACGGGCGCAGATCCGCGCTTTTGCGCTCGCCATCGCCTGCGATATCCACCCGATCCAGAACCTCAAGGTGCTGAAGAGGCTGGCCGGCATGGGCCATGGGCAGGACGAAATCGACGGCTGGATGCGCTGGATCATCGGCGAAGGGTTTGCCGCCTGCGAGACGATGGCTGCACGCACCGCCGGGCGGCATGTGTTCGGCGATGCGCCGACGCTGGCCGATGTCTGCCTCGTGCCGCAATTTGCCAATGCGCGGCGGTGCGGGCTCGACCTTGCGCCCTTCCCGCGCCTTGTCGCCATCGAGGCGGAATGCACCGCGCTGCCCGCCTTCCGTGCGGCCGCGCCCGATCAACAACCCGATGCGGAGTGAGCCATGGCCAATCCCAACCCTTTCCTGTGGTGGCTGCCGGGTCCCGGCGATGCGGGCAAACCCGCCGCGAGCCTGCCCGATGTCCATGACAAGCCGGGCCATCTGATCCGCCGGGCGCAGCAGATCGCGGTGGCGATCTTCCTTGAGGAATGCGGCGAGCATGACCTGACGCCGGTGCAGTATGCCGCGCTGGTGGCGA
>CALCZO010000166.1 GCA_937903315.1 uncultured Alphaproteobacteria bacterium | reverse complement strand
CTGAAACGTCGATTTGCCGAGACCGCGCGGCAGAAGGTAAATCTGCACCGGCGGCGCGCCGGCAAGCGCGGTCAAGCTCAAAAAGCCCGAGAGTGCGCCCATCGACAGACCCAGCCAGGTGGCCGGTCGCGCGGGGTCGGCTGGCTTTGCCCTGGGGCCGAACCAGCGCAGCAGCACGAAGCCGAGCGCGATCAGCCCCATCAGCAGGCGCATCATCGCCTCGTTGACGAACTGGAAGGTCAGTGCCCCGATCAGGATGCCGACCAGCGCGCCCGACAGCAGCAGCACCAGATGACCGCGATGCTGGCGTCCCCAATAAGCGCCGACGGCGAACATGTCGGAGATGACCAGCACCGGCAAGGTAATCGCCGCAGCGACGCGCGGGTCCATCATCAGCGACAGGATCGGCACCACCAGCATGCCGAGCCCGCCGGTCAGCCCACCCTTGGCCATGCCGATCAGCAGCGCACAGAACAGGCCGACGAGGACCTGGGATTGTTCAAGCAACATGATCGCAGCGATGGACGCAATCGGCGGGCCGCTGTCAATCGCTTTCCCGCTTTCTGGCGCGGTGGCGCACTTTGGCGTTGATCGCCCCCCGCCGAGACCTTACCTTGTCAGACAACATCCCGCGTCGGGCGGGCGAAGGCAGGGCAGGGCATGACCGGGACGATCGTCGATCTTGACCGCGAGGACATCAAGCGCGGGCTTGCCGCCGGCGCCATGGTGCTGGTCGATGTGCGCGAGCCGCATGAATATGCCGCCGGACATATTCCGGGATCGATCCTTATGCCGCTGTCGACGTTCGATCCTGCCGATCTCGAACCCTATCTGGGCGAGCGGGTGGTGTTCACCTGCCGCTCCGGCGGGCGGACGCAGCGGGCGATTGCAATGGCGCAGGCCGCAGGTTTGGCCCTCAACGAACACTATCGCGGCAGCTTCCTTGACTGGCAGGCCGCCGGCGAACCGATCGAACGCGGCTAGGGCCGCACACGTCTTTGTCAGGAGAATCACCATGCGGCCGATGAAATTCGGAATGGGGCAGGCGGTGCGGCGCACCGAGGACCAGCGGTTCATCACCGGCCACGGGCATTTTGCCACCGACTACCAGCCCGAAGGCGCGCTGGCCGCGGTCGTCGTGCGCTCGCCCCATGCCCATGCCCGGTTCTCGATCGCCAATCTCGATGCGGTGCGGGCGATGAAGGGCGTGCGGCTGGCGTGGAGCGCGGCGGATGTTGCCGATCTGGCGCCGATCCCGTGTCAGGCGTTGCAGAAGAACGCCGATGGCAAGCGGATGGTGGCGACGGAGTATCGCGTGCTGGCGACCGGCGAGGTGCGGCATGTCGGCGATGCGGTGGCGTTCATCGTCGCACGAACGCTGAACGAGGCGCGGGACGCGGCCGAGGCGCTCGATGTCGCCTATGAGGACCTGCCGGTCGCGGTCGGGGCGGAAGCTGCGATGGCCAAGGGTGCGCCGCTGGTCTGGCCGGCGCTCGGCACCAATGTCGCGCTTGATACCTCGATCGGCGACAAGGCGAAAACCGATGCGGCGTTCGCAAAGGCCGACCGTGTTGTCACGTTGAAGGTGATCAACAACCGGCTCGTCGCCAACTACATGGAGCCGCGCGTCTGCACCGCCGAATATGACGCAAAATCCAGACAGTACCTGCTGACCCTCGGCAGCCAGGGCAGCCACGGCCTGCGCGATACGCTGGCCAGGATCATCCACGAAAAGCCGGAGAACATCCGCGTTGTCACGCCCGATGTCGGCGGCGGCTTTGGCAACAAGGCGTTCATGTACCGCGAGTATCCGCTGCTGGCCAAGGCGGCGCGGACGCTGAAGAAGCCGGTCAGCTGGGTGCAGGAGCGGACGGAGCACTTCCTGTCCTGCGCGCAGGGGCGCGACAACGTCACCGTTGCGGAAATGGCGCTGTCGAAGTCAGGCAGGTTCCTGGCGATGCGGGTCGATCTGATTGCCGATCTCGGCGCCTACCTGTCACAGTATGCGCCGTATATCCCTTATCTCGGCGGCACGATGACGACCGGCTGCTACGATATTCCGGCGGCCTATTTCCGCGTGCGCGGGGTCTACACCCACACCGTGCCGGTCGACGCCTATCGCGGCGCCGGCCGGCCGGAAGCGGCCTATCTCGTCGAACGGCTGGTTGACCGGATCGCCTATGAGACCGGTTCGACGCCGGACAAGGTGCGGGCCAAGAACTTCATCAAGCCTTCGCAGATGCCCTATGCGATGCCGATGGGCCGCGTCTATGACAGCGGCGAGTTCGAAGGGCATATGCGCCGGGCGATGGAGCTGGCCGACTGGACAGGATTTGCCAAACGCGCGGCGGCGGCCAGGCGCAAGGGGCTGATCCGCGGCATCGGCATGGGCAGTTACATCGAAGCCTGCGGTGGCGGTTCGCCCGAGCCGGCCTATGTCGCGCTCGATGCGGACGGGGGCCTGACCATCCGCATCGGCACCCAGTCGAACGGGCAGGGGCACGAGACGGCCTATGCCCAGCTTGCCAGCCAGCATCTCG
>CALCZO010000165.1 GCA_937903315.1 uncultured Alphaproteobacteria bacterium | reverse complement strand
CGGCGATCACGTTGATGAAGATGCGGCTGTCGAACTGGCTGTCGGCGGCGCGCTTGACCTCCTCGATGGCAATGCCCTTGTCTTTGGCCGCCAGCGGCGCATTGACCATGTTCACCTCCGGCATGAACGCGCGCAGCACGCCCGCCACCGCCGCCGCCGTCATCGGGCGAACGTTGAGATCGGCGACATGGCCTTCATACTGGATGCGGATCGCTCGCACCGGCGCTTCGGTCAACTGGCCAAGGAACGAGCCGAGCTTTTCGGCCAGTGCGACGAAGGGCTTGAGCTTCGGCGCTTCCTCCGCCCCGATCGAGGGGAAGTTGACCGCGTTCGAGATCGCGCCGGTCAGCAGGTAGTCGCTCATCTGCTCGGCCACCTGCAACGCGACATTCTCCTGCGCTTCGGCGGTCGAGGCCCCCAGATGCGGCGTACAGACGACATTGTCGAGCCCGAACAGCGGATTGGTCGTTGCCGGCTCTTCCGAGAACACGTCGAACGCCGCGCCGGCGACATGGCCGGCCTTGATCGCTTCGGCCAGAGCCTCTTCATCGACCAGCCCGCCCCGCGCGCAGTTGATGATCCGCACGCCCTTCTTGCACTTGGCCAGCGCCTCGCGCGACAGGATATTGCGGGTCTTCTCGGTCAGCGGCGTATGCAGGGTGATGAAATCGGCGCGGGCGAGCAGCGGCTCGAGATCGACCTTCTCGATGCCCATGGTCTTGGCCCGCTCGGCGGTGAGAAACGGATCGTAGGCGACCACGCGCATGCCGAGGCCGATGGCCTTGCGCACGACGATCGACCCGATGTTGCCCGCACCGATCACCCCGAGGGTTTTTGCCTCAAGCTCGACGCCCATGAAGCGGTTCTTCTCCCACTTGCCGGCCTGCGTCGAGATGTCGGCGGCCGGGATCTGGCGAGCCAGCGCGAACATCATCGCAATCGCATGTTCGGCAGTGGTGATCGAATTGCCGAACGGCGTGTTCATCACGATCACGCCCTTGGCGGTCGCGGCCGGGATATCGACGTTGTCGACACCGATGCCGGCGCGGCCGATCACCTTGAGGTTGGTCGCGCTTTCCAGAAGTTTCGCGGTCGCCTTGGTGGCCGAGCGGATGGCAAGGCCGTCATAGTCGCCGATCACGGCGGCGAGCTTATCCTTGTCCTTGCCAAGGCTGGCATCGAAGGTCACGTCGATGCCGCGATCCTTGAAGATCTGCACGGCGGCGGGCGACAGGGCGTCGGAAATCAGAACGCGGGGTTTGCGGGTCATGTCAGGCTCCATGGTCAACGGGGCGCCGTCATGGCCGGGCTTGTCCCGGCCATCCACGTCTTGCGACGGTGCGGCAACTGAAAGGGAGAAAAGCGAGGATGCCCGCCGCAGGGGCGGGCATGACAGTGAGGAGCGTCCTAGCCGAGCTTGGCCTTGGCCTCGGCAAAGGCATATTCGATCCACGGGATCAGCGCCTTGAGGTCGCGCGCCTGAACGGTCGCGCCACACCAGATCCTGAGGCCGGGCGGCGCATCGCGGTAATGGCCGAGATCGAGCCCCGCGCCTTCCTTCTCGAGGATCGCGACGACGGACTTGGCGAATTCCGCCTGCCTGTCGGCCGGCAGCGCCGTCACCTTGGGGTCGGTGAACTTCAGGCAGACCGAGGTGTTCGAACGGGTCTTCGGCTTGACGGCGAGAAAATCAATCCAGTCGGTTTTCTTCACCCAGTTCGCAAGCACGCGGGCATTGCCGTCGGCGCGCTTGATCAGGCCCTTGAGACCGCCGACCTTTTTCGCCCACTGCAGCGCATCGATGTAATCTTCGACGCACAGCATCGACGGCGTGTTGATCGTCTCGCCCTGGAAGATGCCTTCGATCAGCTTGCCGCCCTTGGTCATGCGGAAGATCTTCGGCAGCGGCCATGCCGGCTTGTAGGTCTCCAGCCGTTCGACCGCGCGCGGCGAGAGGATCAGCATGCCATGGGCGGCTTCGCCCCCCAGCACCTTCTGCCACGAGAAGGTGACGACATCGAGCTTGGTCCAGTCGAGCGCCTGTGCGAACGCGGCCGAGGTCGCGTCGCAGATCGTCAGCCCGTGCCGGTCGTCAGCAATCCAGTCCGCATCCGGCACGCGCACGCCCGAGGTGGTGCCGTTCCAGGTGAACACGACATCGCGGTTCTTGGTGTCGACCTTCTTGAGGTTCGGCAATTCGCCATACGGCGCCTTGATTTCACGGACATCGTTCAGCCTGAGCTGCTTGACGACATCGCTGACCCAGCCTTCGCCGAAGGATTCCCACGCCAGCATGTCGACGCCGCGCGCGCCCAGCATCGACCACATCGCCATCTCGACCGCGCCGGTGTCCGACGCCGGCACGATGCCGATCCGGTAATTGGCCGGAACACCGAGAACCTCGCGGGTCAGATCGATGGCGAGCTTGAGTTTGGCCTTGCCGACCTTCGCACGATGCGAGCGGCCCAGCGGCGCGTCAGCCAGAGCTTTGAGGGACCATCCGGGGCGCTTGGCGCAGGGGCCGGACGAAAAGGTATTCACACGCGGGAGCGCGGCGGGCTTGGTCATCGGATTGTCTCCATCCTTGCAGATGGGCGCGTCGCGTTGGGGCGACGTGTCCCGCCATCCGCATTATGCGTTCATGCCCGATGCGTCAAGGCTCGCCATCAGCGAACAGATGCCGCAGGCGGCAGAATGCCCCGACCCGGCCTTGCAACCGGACCGGCCGCCAATAGAGTGGCGCGGCATTGACCTGACCGTAAAGGGACCCGGACATGACAGCTTCGGCCAGTCGCCCGCGCGCACTGTTGCGGGCGCTCTATTTCGGCAAGAGCGAGGCGGCGCGTCGTTTCCGCTATGGGCTGGTCGCGTTCGATATCATCACCATCAGCGTCTTTCTGGTGGTCTCGTTCATCCCCGACCAGTGGTGGATCATCCCGCTCGACATCGCGATTGCGGTGCTGCTGATCATCGAACTGGCGGCCCGGCTCTATGCCTCGGCCAACCTGCGCCGGCAGGCCCTCCACTGGCTGACACTGGCCGATGTCGTGGTCATCATCTCGCTGCTGCTGCCGGCCTTCATCGAGAATCTCGGCTTCCTGCGCATCGCCCGCGCCTTCCGCGTGCTGCGCTCGTATCACCTGCTCAATGATCTGCGCAAGGATTCGACCTGGTTTCGCGACCACGAGGACATCGTTACGCGCTCGCTCAACCTGTTCGTCTTCGTCTTCATCGTCTCATCGATCGTCTACGTCACCCAGCATGGCAGCAACCCGCAGATCATTCACTATATCGACGCGCTGTATTTCACGGTCACGACACTGTCGACCACAGGCTTCGGCGATATCACGCTCCAAGGGACTGGCGGGCGGCTGATGTCGATCGGGATCATGGTGATCGGCGTCTCGCTGTTCCTGCGTCTGCTTCAGGCGATCTTCCGGCCGCACAAAGTGCGTCACGAATGCCAGGATTGCGGGCTGATGCTGCATGATGCGGATGCTGTGCATTGCAAGCATTGCGGCCGGGTCCTGCGGATCAGGGACGAAGGGCTGATCGACTGATCCGCCGGGCCAACGACAAACGGCGCGAAGTCCGGTCATGGACTCCGCGCCGTATCGGGAAGCGGGAACCGGCGGGATGTATATGCATCCCGCCAGAGCGGTATCAGTACTTGCGCACCAGCGGCGCCATCTGGGCGGTCGGGCCGCAGCAGTTGGG
>CALCZO010000164.1 GCA_937903315.1 uncultured Alphaproteobacteria bacterium | reverse complement strand
GGTTGCCGTCCATCCATATCCGCAGGGCGACGGCGACGTTGCTGCCGGGCGGCAAGCTGGTGCGGTTTGCGATCCAGATGTCGTCCGCGATCAATGGACATGCGGATGTCACGATCGCCGAACTGGGCCTTCGCACAACGATTGCATTGACCGACGGCGCTGGCGAGGCGACCGCCGTGTTCAACGGGGCATTGTGGAGCCCGGCGCAGCCACGCCTTTACGATGTCACGTTCACCGCCTGCGGCGATACCGTTCTCGATCGGATCGGCTTCAGAACGATAGAAACGCGCGGAACGAGCATCCTGCTCAACGGCACACCGATCTGGCTGAAGGGTGTCTGTGTTCATGAGGACGACCGCAACCTGGGCAAGGTCTCCACGCAGGATGATGTCCGGCGGCGCTGTGCCGATGCGCTTCATATGGGGTGCAATTTTCTGCGTCTCGCCCACTATCCGCACCATGAGCACGTGGCCCGCGTTGCCGATGAAATGGGTCTGCTGCTGTGGGCGGAAATCCCGGTGTACTGGGCGATCGCCTTCGATAACCCGGAGACCTTCCGCGATGCCGAAAACCAGTTACGGGAGCTGATCACGCGCGATGCCAATCGTGCGAGCGTGATCCTCTGGGGTGTCGGCAACGAGAATGCCGATACCGATTCCCGGCTGGCGTTCATGGCGCGCCTGGCGGCGGCGGCCAAGGCACTTGACCCATCGCGTCTGGTCGCTGCCGCCTGCCTGATCAACCGGGAGGTCTTTGCCATCGACGACCGCCTGACCGATCATCTCGATGTGATCGGGATCAATGAATATTTTGGCTGGTATGAACCGGATTTTGTCGGCCTTGACCGGCTACTTGCCAATTCCAACCCTGACAAGCCGGTGGTCATTTCCGAAACCGGGGCCGATGCCCTGCCGAACTATCGCGGCGGAGGCCGCACGTTGTTCACCGAGGACTGGCAGGCCGAGTTTTTCCGACAGCAGTTCAGGCGGATCAACGCGTGCTCCTACATTGCCGGGATGGCCGCATGGTTGCTCTACGACTTTCGCTCCGAGCGTCGCCAGACCGGATTTCAGAGAGGCCTCAACCGCAAGGGTCTGATCGCCGAGGACAAGGTGACCCGAAAACTCGCCTATTCCGCTCTCCGGGACTGCTTTGCCGAGCGATCATGATCGCTCGGATGTGCCGGGTCTGAGCCGGCACTGTCAGATCAGATTTTGGCACCTTCCAGCAGGCCCAATCGCCGGAAACCTTCCACCGCCGCGTGTTCGGGGCCGATTTCGCAAGGAAGGTTGAGTTCGGCAAACGCGTCTCTGTAGCGCGAGACCAGCGACGCTTCGCCGACAAGACGGGGCACCAGGCCGGCCTGAGCCGCAGACGCCAATCCGGCTCGGATCTCATGGCCGATGAGGAGGCCCGACAGGCGCTCGGCGATGTCTTCGGGCGGGAAGAACCCGAGCAACGCACCGGCACGCGCGGTGAAGACATCATTCAGCAAGCCTGCCGGGCGACCTGAGAAACCTGAGGCCACGCCGCCCCGGAACGCCGTGTTCTGCTCGCCCGTCTGCCCCTGCGGAATCAGCCGTCCGATGATCGAATGCTGCTTGAGCAAGGCGAACAACTCTCCGGTCAGGAAGGTCGAGAACCGCGCGATTGCGCCCCGATTGACGCTGACCCATTTCGAATGTGTGCCCGGCAGCACGATCAGCGCGCTTTCATCCGGCGCAATCGAACCGAAAACCTGAATCTCCTCGCCGCGCATCACATCCGGCTGTGGGTCCCGATTGCAGACCCCCGGCAGGAACAGCAGGCGTGCGCCGTTGCGTGCGCTCCGTTCGATGGCTTTGGCCGCGAGGCCCGCAAGGGTTGCCGGCGGCTCCAGGTAGGGGGTTTCGACCCAGCCATTGCGACTTGTGATCATGCCGGACAGCAGGACTTCCGTGTCATGATCGATCCAGCTGCCGATCTCGCGTTCAAGCGTGTCCTCGAAGGCACCGTCGCGGACCGTCAGAATGCCAGCCTCGGCGTGATGCCGTTCGCTGATGCCGCCATCGGGAGCGAACCGATAAGCCCTGAAGTTGCTGCTGCCCCAATCCACAACGATGCGTTTCATGACGTCCGTGCTTTCTCCTGACCCGACCACGTCCGTGCGGGCGGATGAATTATACCGCCTTGACCAGTAGCGAACAGACGGTTTATGGTCCATATAAAGATACAATGGTTCATATAGTGGACCATCAGGGAGCGCCGATGGAGGGAGTTGCCGTCATCCGGGGGATCTGGCCGGTTCTGTGCACGCCGTTTGCGCCTGACGGCCGGATCGATCCGGCAGCCATGCGCCGCATTGTTCGGTTTGCCTGCGCTGCGTCGGTGGACGGAGTTGTCTTTCCCGGCTTTGCCAGCGAGGTCGACGAGCTTGCTCCTGCCGAGCGCGTCGCGTTGCTGGGCACCGTGCTGGATGAGGTTCAGGGTGCCGTGCCGGTCATCGCTGGCGCCAGCGCGCCCAGCCTTGACGAGGCGATTGCGCGCGTCAGGGAAGTTCAGGGTCTCGGCATCAACCGGGTGATGATTCAGGCGCCAAAGGCAATCGGTACGGATGCTGCGGCGGTCGCGGATTTCTATGGCGCAATTGGCAAGGCCTGTCCGGACGCCGAAATCATCTTGCAGAACGCGCCGGCCCCGCGCGGATCGGATCTGTCGTCCGCTGCGGTTCTGGAGGTTGCGCGGGCGGTTGCCGCCATCCGCTACGTCAAGGAAGAGACCATCCCGTCCGGCGGGCCGATTTCCGCGATTCTGGCAGGTGCACCGACGCATCTGGCCGGCGTCATGGGCGGTGGCGGGGCGCGATTTGTCATCGACGAATTTCTGCGCGGCGCCTGCGGGGCGATGCCGGCCGTCGAGTTGTCCGACATTCATGTCCGGATGTGGCGCGCGCTCGAAGGCGGGCGCGAAGCCGAGGCACGGCAGCTTTATGAGCGGACGCTGCCCCTGCTGATGATCCAGAGCCATGCCCGCATGCGGTTCACCAAGCGGGTCCTGATGCTGCGCGGCGTCCTCGACAACGATGATGTCCGCGCCAGGATCCCGGCGCTTGATGCCCGCGATCGCGCAGAGATCGAGGCCTTGCTCGGCCGCATCGCCGACCTCTTCACGGTCGCGCCACTGAAGGGGACAACGGGATGAGCGATCCGGTTGTCCGCGTCGAGCCCTTCGTCCTGACGATCCCGCGCGAAACCCCCTATCTGGGTGCGTTGCGGCCTGGCGAGGACGCGAACGACAAAGGCTATTTCGTTCGGCGTGGCAACCGGACGGTCTATCCCGGGTTCGATCGGAATGTGCTGGTGCGCATCACCACCAAACACGGTGTTGTCGGCTGGGGCGAAACCTATGGCCTTGTCGCGCCGCGTGCCACGATGGAGATCATCTCCGATCTCCTCGCTGCGTTCGTTGTCGGGCGCGATCCGCTCGATGCCGCCGCAGTCCACGACGATCTCTACGACCTGATGCGCGTGCGGGGCTATACCGGGGGGTTCTATCTCGACGCTCTGGCGGCCATTGACATTGCGCTGTGGGATATTGCCGGCCAGAGCCTTGGCCAGCCGCTCTGCAAGCTGCTGGGGGGCAAGCGGCGCGGCAGCATTCCAGCCTACCTTTCCGGTCTGCCCAAGCCTGATCGGATGTCCCGGGCCGACCTTGCCTGTGCCTGGCAGGCCAAGGGGTTTGATCGGTTCAAGTTTGCCTCGCCGGTTGCCGATGATGGCGTGGTTGCGGAAATCAGCACGCTTCGCGACCGTCTGGGCCCCGATGCACAGATTGCCTGCGATATGCACTGGGCGCAGAAGGCAGCCGACGCCAAGGCGATGATCCGCGCCATGGAACCTTTCGGATTGTGGTTTGCCGAGGCGCCTGTCGCGCCCGAGGACATCGAGGGTCTTAGCGATGTTGCTGCCGGGGTCTCGACACCGATTGCGGCGGGCGAGGAATGGCGCACTGCGCACGATGCGGCAGCACGCCTCGCGCGGCGCGCCTGTGCGATCCTCCAGCCAGAGATGGGGCACAAGGGGATTACCGAGTTCATGCGGATTGCGACCCTGGCTCAGGTCCATCACGTGGATGTCATTCCGCATGCCACCATCGGCATCGGGATATTCCTGGCAGCAAGCCTGCACGCCAGCGCGGCGTCGGCCAATGTCGTCTGCCACGAGTTCCAGCATTCCATTGTCGAACCCAACCGCCGATTTCTCGACGGGGACATCCACTGCGCGGCAGGTGCCTACACCGTGCCGGAGGGCGCCGGCCTTGGGGTCAAGCCCTCGACAGAGGCTCTGAAGCGTCTCGAAAACTGAACATGGTCCGAAGGGGCCAACGACCAACGGGAGGAAGTCATGAAAATATCCACGCGATCCATGTTGCTCGGCGGCCTGACGGCGCTCGCCCTGACATCGGCTGCACTGCCGGCTCTTGCCCAGCAGAAAACACTGAAATTCGTCTCCTGGCAGAAGGACGAGCGGGGCGTCGGCGACTGGTGGGCCTCCGTCATCAAGGAATTCGAGACGAAAAACCCCGGCGTCAAAGTGGAATGGACCAAGGTCGAGCGGGGTGCCTATGCCGATACGATGACCACGCTGTTTGCCGGCGGCAAGCCGCCGGAGATCGTGCACCTCGCCTCATTCGAGTTCCAGAAGTTTGCCGATCAGGGCTGGCTGGAAGATCTTTCGCCTTACATCCGCACGGCGGGCCTGAATCTGGATGGCTGGGCCGGGCAGGACGCCTGCCAGTGGAAGGGCAAGCCCGTCTGCATCATGATGCTCTATTTCGGCAATATCTTTGCCTACAACGAAGAGATGCTGAAAAAAGAGGGCATCGCCCCTCCGAAGACCTGGGCGGACTATGTCGCCGCGGCACGCAAGCTGACCAAGGATACCAATGGCGACGGCATTCCCGATCAGTTCGGCACCGGCCATGAGACCAAAGGCGGCGGCGGCCAGTATCTCTCCGAACTGATGAACTACACGCTCGATGCGGGGGGGCGCTGGACCGATTCCAACGGCAAGGTGACGATCAACACCCCGCAGATGGTCGAAGGCCTGTCGCGCTGGAAGGACGTCGTGAAGAATTCGCTCACGCCGCGCGACCTCTCGGCCGGCGAGACGCGGCAGATGTTCGCCGACGGGCGGATCGCGATGAAGCTCGACGGACCCTGGCTCTACCCCATCATCAGGCGGGGCAAGGCCAAGGATCAGATCAAGATCGCCGTTCCGCCGTTCAATCCCCCGCTCGGTGGATCGTCGAACATCCTTGGCATGGCCTCGGAGATCCCGGCCGAGTCCAAGAAGCTCGTCTGGGATTTCATTGCCATCGCAACCTCGGACAAGTTCCAGACCGATTATGCGACGCTGGCCGCGTCCACCCCGCCCAGCCCTCGCGCCAAGACCGACGGCGCCAAGGCGGCAACGCCGCACTTCGACCTGCTGGTGCAGACGGCACAGGCTGCATCCAAGGCCGGTGTTGATCGCATCCCGAAAGGACTGGAAATCCAGTACAACGAGTTTGCCAAGATGATCATGGAGGAATCCCAGCGCATGATCATCCAGGATCTCGATCCAAAGGTCGTGGCTGCAACCATGCAGGCCAGGGCTGAAGCGATCCAGAAGCAGTAAGCACGATGGCGGGTGGGCGCTTCAGCCTCGATCTGGCACGGCCAAGCCGGCAACACTGGCTTGGCTATGTCCTGCTGACGCCAGCCGTGCTGCTGATCGCGGCGATCATCGTCTATCCGCTGTTTGTCTCGATCGATCTGTCGTTCCAGAATGTCGGGATTGCGCGGCTTGATCAGCCGCGACGCCCCTTCACCTTGGCAAACTACGAGCGGCTCTTTTCGTCGCCCGATTTCTGGAATGCCTGCTGGGTGACGTTGAAGCTGATCCTGGTGGTCACCAGTGCCTGCTGTGTCCTGGGCCTTGCGACGGCCTTGCTGGTCAACAACCGCTTCAGGGGACGATCCGTCGCGCGTCTTCTGGTTGCGATGCCGTGGGCGGTGCCGGAAGTGATCGCGGTGGTGATCTTCGCCTGGATCTTTGATTCCTCCTTCGGGCTGATGAACTGGGTTTTCCTTTCGCTCGGCTTCATCGACCGGACGATCAACTGGTTCTCTGATCCGGACGCCGCCTTTGCGGTTGTCGCGACCACGATGATCTGGAAGGGCTATCCGTTTGTTTCCATCATGTCGCTCGCTGGACTGCAGTCGATCCCCGAGGACTATTATTCCGCCGCGCGGGTTGACGGTGCAAACGCCCTTCAGCGGTTGCGGTTCATCACGCTGCCCAGCCTCATGCCGGTGATCGGCGTCACCACAGTTCTGGTGATGCTGTGGATCTTCCGGGATTTCTCGATCATCTATGTGCTGACCGGCGGCGGACCGCTCAAGGCCACGCAGACGCTGTCGATCATGACCTACGAGCAGGCCTTCAGCTTTTTCCGCATGGGCTATGCTTCGGCCGTCGGGGTGGTGACGCTGGTGATCTGTGTCGTTGCGGCCAAGCTGACGATGCGCCGCGCCCCGGATACGTTGTGAGGCGCGGATGAAACAGAGTTTGCCCGCGCGACTTGTGCTTTATGCAAGTGTCATCCTCACCTGCGCCATCCTGGTTTTCCCGATCTACTGGCTGGTGATCACAGCTCTGTCGCAGCCGGACCAGCTCCGCCAACTGCCGCCGAAATTCTGGCCGGATGAACCGCGCTGGGGTGTTTTCGCGAAGATTCTGGCCGAGCGGCCGATCTTTCTCTGGTTGGGCAATTCGGCCCTGGCTGCGCTCGGTGCGGTGTCGATCTCGATGGTGGTCTCGGTGCTTGCAGGCTACTCGCTCTCGCGGTTCCGCGTGCGGGGCGGGGAAAGTCTGGGCCTGTTCATCCTGACGGCCAAGATGTTGCCGGCGACACTGCTGGTGATCCCGCTGTTCGGCATCTTCCGCATGACCGGTCTCATCGGGTCGATGTGGTCGATCATCCTTGCCCATGCGACGCTGATCATCCCCTTCACCACCTGGATGCTGAAGGGCTATTTCGACACGATTCCGCGGGAACTGGAACAGGCGGCGATGGTCGATGGCTGTTCGCCGCTGGGTGCCCTTTTCAGGGTCATCCTGCCTGTCTCGGCGCCGGGACTTGCCGCAACGGCGCTCTATGGCTTCGTCCTGTCGTGGTCGGATTATGCCTATGCCCGCACGTTCCTGACCAATGTGCAGGACAACTGGACCGCCAATCTCGGCATCACGACGATGAAGGGCGAGTACATCTCGAACTGGTCCGATATCTCTGCCGCATCGATCCTCGTCGCACTGCCCATCCTCGCCGTGTACCTTTTCCTCGAGCGCTATCTGGTGGGCGGACTGACCGCCGGCTCGGACAAGTGATCTTCCGAAAGTCAATGGAATGGCTGCCATCGTTATTGATCGGGTTCGCAAGAGTTACGGGGCGCTGACCGTTCTCAAGGACTTTTCGCTCGATATTGCCGACGGCGAATTTGTCGTGCTCGTCGGTCCTTCGGGCTGCGGCAAGTCGACCATGCTCAAGATTCTGGCAGGGCTTGAGGCGGCCAGTGCCGGGACAATCCGGATCGGCGGACGCGACGTGACCGATCTTGCTCCGGGGGATCGGGATATCGCGATGGTCTTCCAGAACTATGCGCTCTATCCGCATCTCACGGTCGCCAGCAACATGGGCTTCGGGCTGAAAATGCGCGGCACGCCGGCCGACGAGATCGCGCGCCGCGTGGGGGAGGCAGCCCGCATCCTTGATGTCGAGCATCTGCTGGAGCGGCGCCCGCGGCAGCTTTCCGGTGGTCAGCGTCAGCGCGTTGCCCTTGGCCGGGCGATCGTGCGCGAGCCGCAGGCCTTCCTGATGGACGAGCCGCTGTCCAATCTCGATGCCAAGCTCAGGGTTCACATGCGGGCGGAAATCGGCGCGCTGCACCAGAGGCTTGGCGTGACGACCATCTATGTCACCCATGACCAGATCGAAGCGATGACGATGGCGAACCGGATTGTCATCATAAAGGACGGCGAGATCCAGCAGATCGCCGACCCGGAAACGATGTTCGAGCGCCCCGCCAACCAGTTCGTTGCCGGCTTCATCGGGTCGCCGGGCATGAACTTCCTGACCGCCCGCGCCGAGCAGGGGGTGGCGCAGCTGTTCGGGACGTCCGTCCCGGTGCCGCCGGGCGCTGACGGAGCGATCACGGTTGGTCTGAGGCCGGAGCATATCGAGGCCGGCGACGGCCCGGTCACCTTCGTTGCGCGTCCAAACCTTGTCGAGAGCCTTGGATCCGAAAAGTACATCTATTTCGCGGCTCCGGAGGACAATCGCCCGCCCGGCTTTCTGACACGCAGCGAGGAGGACCGCCGCGGTGACCGACTGATCGCCCGGTTGATCAATTCCGGGCCGATCCGGATCGGGGAACCGGTCACGCTGTCGTTCGATCCGGCGCGACTGCATGTTTTCGACCCGGCATCCGGCCGGGCCATTCGGTGAGCGATCATGACACTTCTCGTGACCGGAAGTGCTGGACGGATCGGGCGGAGCCTCGTCCAGAAGCTGCTTGCGAATCAACACTCGGTCCGGGGGATCGATCTGCGACCGAGCGGGATTGCGCATGCCCGCTTTGCCGAGGTTCTTGCGCCCTTCGATGACAGCGACGCAGTCGGAAAAGCGATGGACGGTGTCCGCGTCGTCTTTCACCTTGGCGCGTTCATGTCATGGCTGCCGCACGATCAGCAGAAGCTCTATACCGCCAATGTCGAGGGTACCCGAGTGGTGATCGACGCAGCGGTCCGCGCGGGGGTCGAGCGGTTCATCTTTGCGTCGTCCGGCGAGGTATATCCGGAAGGCGCACCCGAACGCCTGCCGGTCGACGAAACGCATCCGACCCGCCCGCGGTCGTTCTACGGGCTCAGCAAGCTGCTCGGGGAAGAGATGGTGCGTTGGGCCGGGCGCAGCCATGGTCTTGCTTTCACCATCCTGCGCTTTTCGCACACGCAGGATGCCGCTGAACTGCTCGATCCGGCCAGCGCCTTTTCCGGACCCAGGTTTTTTCTTCAGCCCCGGATCCGCCAGCAGGAGGCGATGGGGAATGGGGCTGCCGTGGCTGCCCTGCGCGCGGTCGATGACGGCACGCCGGCCATGGTGCTGGCGCGCAACGAACAGGGGCGCCCCTTTCGCATGATGATCACCGATACGCGTGACATGGTCGGCGGTCTTTGCGCGACCTTGCAGAGCCCGCGCATGATCGGCGAAACCTGCAATCTTGGCGCGACCAAGCCGGTGGACTTTGCCGATGTCCTGCCTGAGATGGCCCGGATCACCGGCTTGCCGTTGCGGCTGGTCGATCTTCCCGGTGCCGGGGTCTACTATGAAACGTCGAACGAGCGCTTTCGCACGTTTACGGGTTATGAGCCGACCTACACCTTCCACCGGATGCTTGAGGAGGCAGCCATCGCATGGCGAGCGAAGCAGACGTCCTGAGGCCTGACGAGCGTGATCTGCCCGGTGGCGCTGCGGCGCTGGCCAAGGGGCTGTATCTGCTCGATGTGCTCGGCGAACGGGAGACCCCGGCCCGGTTCAAGGATCTCCAGATTGCGACCGGCCTGCCGAAGGGCACGCTGGCCCGCATGCTGCACACCCTCGTCGCATTCCGGCTGGTGCGCCACGAAGCGCAGGACAATACGTACCGGCTCGGAAACCGTCTGTTCGAACTCGCGCACCGGGTGTGGGAGACCTTTGATCTGCGGGGGGCTGCCGCACCGCAACTTGAGCGGCTCGCACTTGAGGCGCGTGAAACGGTCGCCATCGGCACGCTGGACAACGACCAGATCGTCTACATCGAACAGCGCAGTCAGGGCGGTCCGTTTGGATTCCGGATCGAGGTCGGACGGCGGGCGCCGCTCCACTGCACCGCCGCCGGCAAGGCCCTGCTTGCCTTCTCCACGCCGCATGAACAGCGGGCGATCCTGCATCGCATCCCCATCGAACGCTTTGCTGCCAACACGCTGGTCGATCCTGACCTGCTGCTGGCCGATCTCGCGCTGACGCGGGCACGCGGCTATGCCATCTCGAACGGCGAGCATGTGGAAGGCGTCGTCTCCGTGGCGGCCCCGATCTTTGATCACACCGGCAAGGCCATTGGCGCGATCGGCATGTTTGGTCCGTCCTCCCGCAACTCGATCGAACGACTGCACAGCTTCGGTCGCGATCTGATGGAAGCCGCCCGGCTCATCTCGGGAAATGTCGGCGCTCCGTCCATGAGCATCCAGTCACGAAAGCCGCCGTCGCGGGGCGCGGACTCCCAGGTTGAGTGTGTGCTGCCCTGGAGCGCAAGCCTTGCGGAAGGCCCGTTCTGGTCGGTTGCGGAACAGCGCCTCTATTGGGTCGACATTCTCTCGCCTTCGGTCCACCGCTTCGATCCGGCCAGCGGGATCAATGAGACCTGTCAGCTGTCCCGCCTTGTCAGCTCGGTGATCGGGCGGCGGGCTGGCGGCCTGATCGTGACGACGACCGATGGCGTCGAGGATCTGGATTTTGAAACGGGCCAGCTCGTCACGCGGGTTGATCCGGAGGCCCTGCAGCCGGAAAACCGGTTCAACGACGCGAAATGTGATGCGAACGGCCGTTTGTGGGCCGGCACGATGAGTCTTGATGCCACCCGTCAGTCGGGCGCATTGTACCGCATCGGTCCCGATCATGCCTGGAAGCGGATGGACCAGCCGTTCACCGTTGCAAACGGTCTCGACTGGAGTCCTGACGGGCGGACCCTCTATTTCACCGATTCCAGTGCCGGAGCGATCTATGCCTATGCCTTCGAGCCGGGGCAGGGCACGTTGGGCGAACGCCGCATCTTTGCGCGCATCGATGCCAGCGATGGTCGTCCTGACGGATTGACCGTCGATGCCGAAGGCTGCGTCTGGTCCGCCTTGTGGGATGGCTGGTGTGTCCGCAGGTTTGACCCGCAGGGGCGCGTGATGCGGGATCTTCGCGTGCCCGTCCCACGGCCGACCAGCGTCGCCTTTGGCGGCGTCGATCTTGCGACGCTCTACATCACGTCGGCGAGGGTCCGGGTGCCCGCCAGAATACTTGCAGAAGCGCCCTTCTCGGGCGGCATTCTGGCGGCACATGTCGATGTGACCGGCCGGGCGCCGCACCTTTTCGGAGGGTAGGGCGTGCCGTCTCCGACAGCTTTCTATTCTGATCTCGACGGAGCTGCAGTGATCATCACCGGAGGTGCGGATGGCATTGGACGGGCCATGGCCGAGGCCTTTCTCGCGCAAGGCGCGCGGGTCGGGATTCTCGATGTCGCGCATGAGGCGCTGGACCGCTTTTCGGCTGTTTCACCCATGGTGTCGACCGAGCATGTCGATCTGCGCGACATCGCAGCCACGCGGCTGGCGCTTGATCGTCTGGTCGGACGCATGGGACCCCCGAATATCCTCGTCAACAATGCCGCCCATGATGCGCGCCACGCCTTCGACAGTCTCGGCGTCGCGGACTGGGACGATCGACTGGCTGTCAACCTGCGGCACGTGATGTTCGTGACGCAGGCGGTGGTGCCGCTCATGCGCGCCGCCGGCGGCGGGGTGATCCTGAACATGGGCTCGACATCATGGATGAAGGGCGCAACCGGCATGATCGCGTACGCAACCGCCAAGTCGGCCATCGAGGGCTTTACCCGCTCGCTGTCGCGGGAGGTCGGTCCGGCCAACATCCGCGTCAACGCCATCGCTCCTGGCTGGGTGATGACAGCACGGCAGTTGTCCGAACACGCGACGCCGGAAAAGCGGGCCGCAAATCTCGCGGCCCAGGCGATCAAGCGCGAAATTCAACCCGAAGACGTGGCGTCGGCTGCGCTGTTTCTCTGCTCGTACAGTGCGCGTTCCATCACCGGTCAGACCCTGATCGTCGATGGTGGCGTGTCCTACGGCTGA
>CALCZO010000163.1 GCA_937903315.1 uncultured Alphaproteobacteria bacterium | reverse complement strand
GAACCTGTGACCCCTACGATGTCAACGTAGTGCTCTCCCGCTGAGCTACGCGCCCGATGCCGGCACGCCGGCGCAAGGACCGCCGCTCTATAAGGGGGGCGGCACCCTATGGCAAGATGAAACTTTTCGCCCGTCCGGTCAGGCTGCGGTCAGCAGCTTTTTGACCTCGTTGACGAGATCGCGCAGATGGAACGGCTTGGACAGCACCTTCGCATCCTTCGGCGCCTGCGAATCGGGATTGAGCGCCACGGCGGCAAAACCGGTGATGAACATCACCTTGATATCCGGATCGAGTTCCGTCGCCCGGCGGGCAAGCTCGATTCCGTCCATTTCCGGCATCACGATGTCGGTCAGGAGCAGCTCGAACGGCTCTTCCCTCAGCCGGTGATAGGCCGACTTTCCGTTGTCGAACGACGCCACATCGTAGCCGGCGTTCTGCAACGCACGCACGAGGAAGCGCCGCATGTCGTTGTCGTCTTCGGCGAGGAGAATTTTGGTCATCGAATCGATCCGCTGGCTGCAAGGGCCCGACACGATTAATCACCCGCGTCGTAAACAAAATGTAAACCGTGACAGCATCGATAGGGCACCATCATCGCCTGTGCCATCCGGATGCTTGAAATCGGACCGCACATCGGCAACGCTGGGGCATGGACACAGACGGACAGGACCCGCTTCGCTTGCACAATCCGGTCGCAGTCGCGGCCGGCGGGACGGTGTTCGACCTGATCTGGCCCGACCCGCTTGCTGCGCCGATCCTGTTCAATTCGCCTCATTCGGGCGATGCCTATCCCGAGGACTTTCTGGCCCTCACCCGTCTTGGCCTGCGCGATCTCAGGCGCTCGGCAGACCTGTTCATGGATGATCTGGCCGGTGGGGCCATTTCGGCCGGCCTGCCCCTGATGCATGTGCACCTGCCCCGCTCGGTCGTTGATATGAACCGCGATGCCGACGACCTTGATCCCGAGATGTTCGATGCGCCGCTCGCCGTTCCGGTCAATCGCCGGTCACTACGCGTCAGCAACGGCTACGGCGTCATTCCCCGGCTGGTCGCGGATTCAGTGGCGATCTATGGCACGCGCATCGCGCCTGCCGTGGCATCCGACCGTTTGGCCCGGTGCCATGCGCCCTACCATACGGCGCTGGACAGGGCACTGGCTGCCCTGGCCGCGCCCCTCGGCTGGAGCCTGATTGTCGACTGTCATTCGATGCCCTCCGCCGCACCGACCACCGGAAGCGCCTTGGCCGATATCGTTCTGGGCGATCGCAACGCCACCAGTTGCGATCCGGCGATCATTGACTGTGCGGAAACGCTGTTCACCGGACTGGGCTTTTCGGTTGCCCGCAACCAGCCCTATGCCGGCGGGTTCATTACCTCGCGGCACGGCCGGCCATGGGACGGACGGCACGCCCTGCAAATAGAGGTCAACCGCGCGCTGTACATGGACGAGGCGACATACCGGCCGCACCGGGGCTATCACGACGTTCGGCGCGCGCTCGCTCGTCTGGCTGGATCGCTTGTCGCCCTCGCCCCGTCGATCGAACGGCCAGTCCGTCGCGCGGCAGAGTGACGGCAGACCTCAACCCAGAAAAAAGGCCACCTTGCGGTGGCCCAAGTCTAGGGAGGAAACGCCCAAGGAGGGCTGACGAACGAGGGCAAACCGTCATCCGCTGGGATCAAAATAATTGTGCGACGCACAAAGTGTCAAGCATGAATCGTGCGCTGCAATAAAACGATTTTGTGATCAGGGCAGCGCCTGACAGCGTGCGAGACGCTTCGACGGCAGCGCCAGAGGAACCAGAAACTGGAGAATTAAGCCAGAAACGGGCATCAGTTGATCGGACACGTCAAAGCAATGAGAGAAAAAGGCCGCGAAGGACAAAAAAAGGGCCACCTTGCGGCGGCCCAAGTCTAGGGAGGAAACGCCCAAGGAGGGCTACGAAGCGAGGGCAAGCCCCACTGCGTAAGTTCGATATTATATGTGCACCGCACAAAATCAAGTTGAGAACTGAACTATTTCGACGCAAGGCACCTATGCGGCATTTGCAATGCCATTGCCATCTGGCCATGACGCACGCTATGCCCCCGGACAATACCTTCACCAAGGCGGACCCTGATCCATGCGCCCGATTGACCTGATCGATTTCCTTGACGATCTCGCTCTCAAGTCGGGCGAGGCGATCCTGCCATTCTTCCGCACCCATCTGTCGGTGATCGACAAGCCCGGCAAGGGCATGTTCGACCCCGTGACCGAGGCGGACCGCGCCGCAGAGCTGGTGATCCGTCGCGCGATCGCCGAGCACTTTCCCGACCACGGCATTCTTGGCGAGGAGTTCGGCACCGAACGCCCCGATGCCGAATTTGTCTGGGTGATCGACCCGATCGACGGAACGCGCGCCTTTCTGTGCGGGCTGCCGGTCTGGGGCACCTTGATCGGCCTGAAACGCAACAACAGCCCGGTTCTGGGCGTCATGCATCAGCCCTACACCCGCGAACGCTTCTTCGGCGATGGTGCGCGGGCGTGGCTGAAGTCCCCTGCCGGAGAGCGCCGTCTGGCCACCCGTACCCAGACCGATCTGGCCGACGCGATCCTGATGACGACGACGCCCAAACTGTTCACCGGCGCCAACGCCGAGCGGTATGAGCGCGTCGAATCCCGGGTCAAGCTCGCCCGCTACGGCACCGATTGCTATGCCTATGCCATGGTGGCCTCAGGCCATATCGATCTGGTGATCGAAACCGGGCTTCAGCCGTATGATATCGTGCCGCTGATCCCTGTGATCGAGGGTGCCGGCGGCATTGTGACCACTTGGGATGGTGGTTCGCCGGTCGATGGCGGCGATATCATTGCCGCGTCCAACCGTCAGCTGCATGAAAAGGCGCTGCGCATGATCAATGAATGAAGGCGTCGAACGCAGCCCAGAACTGGTTGCGGTAGCGGTCGGCCTCCATCAGCAGTTCGTGGCGTGCACCCTCGATGATCACCGCCGAACCGCCGCGGATGCGACGGGCCAGCCGCTCGACATCGGGCGTCGAGACGATGGTGTCGGCCCCGGCACCGACAAACAGGGTCGGACAGCGCACCGCAAGGCCGAATGACGGCTCGTGCATCGCGCGGATCAGACGGAAGGCGGCGGCGACCCACGACAGGGTCGGAGGGCCGAGCGCAAGCGCCTCGCCCGCCGTCAGGATGGCAACCTGCCGTTCATAGCGTCGCGGATCGGAGGTCAGCAGGTTGCCCTCGAACGGCGCAAAAGCACTGGCGTCCTTCTTGCCGGAAAAGGGCACGAAGGCACCACCAAGCCCGATGAGATTGAGTCCCTGCGCCAGCCGGGCCGAGGGATGGCCGGGGCCTATCGCGTGAATGCCGAGCATCGGCGCGCTGAGCACGGCGCGATTGAGCCGAGCTTCACCGGCGGCGAGCGCGGCCAGCAGCACCGACCCGCCCATCGAATGGGCTAGGCCATACCAGGGCCTTGGCGCATCGATTGTATCGAGATGATCGAGGAAGCAGTCCAGGTCCACGCCATATGAGGCAAAATCGTCGACATGGCCCTTGAACGGGTTGGCAAGACTGCGGCTCGACCCGCCTTGCCCGCGCCAGTCCAGCACGGCAACGCAAAATCCGCGCTGGCGCAGGTCAGCGACGGTCTCGAGATACTTCTCGATAAATTCCGCTCGGCCGGGCAGCAGCAGGACCGTGCCAGCCGCCCCCTCGGGCGAGCCGAAATAGGCGCTGCGAAGCGTGACGCCATCGTGCGTGCGCAGGACAGTGACGCTGGAGTCTTCCGGCACGATATTGGCCGGAACCGACACGAGACGGTCTAGAGCGGGCCGCATGGTTCCGGATTCACCTGTCCGATCGTGCCGATCCGTTGAGATAGCAGCAGCGCCGACCGTGACACCAGAGCAAAGTGAAGCCGGGGTACACGTGCACCGTCGCAACCCCTCTTGAAAGGCCGGAATCCGGTTCCCACATCTTCTCCGTGCAGGCCAAATGGCTGCGCAAAATGGGACATCCGGCCACAAGCGGCGGGTGTCTTGAAACGTTCTGTCGCTTAAGGAGGACAGTTATGCGTCACTTCAACCTTGCCCCTCTCTATCGCTCAACCGTCGGTTTTGATCGGCTTTTCGCGCTGTTCGACGATCTGCCCAATCCGGAGACGACCGGATCGGGCTATCCGCGCTACAACATCGAGAAGACCGGCGAGACCGACTACCGCATCACGCTTGCGGTCGCGGGCTTCGCCGAGAGCGAACTGACCGTCGAGGTCAACGATTCGGTGCTGGTGGTGCGCGGCGAAAAGGCCGCTCAGGATGAGGCGGACCGCCCCGAGATGCTGTATCAGGGCATCGCAGCCCGTGCCTTCGAGCGTCGGTTCCAGCTTGCCGACAGCGTTACCATTGCCGGCGCTGAACTCGCCAACGGCCTGCTGATGGTCAATCTCAAGCGGGAAATTCCCGAAGCCAAGAAGCCGCGGGTGATCCCGATCGGACCCTCATCGATGAAAACCATCGAGGCCGCACACTGACCGGCGCTCCGATCAGTCCATCACACCCATGACAAAGGCGCCCGCAAGGGCGCCTTTTTGTTCGTTCAGTCCGTCTCAGTTTTGCCGCTGCGGAAATCAAGGACCGCCGGCGGCGGCGCGGACGGTGTCTGCGACGATGCTGCGCCGAGATCGGGCGCGGCAGGCGTCGGCGGCAGGGCCGGCAGATCCCGATCGGTCAGGGCCGGCCGCCGGGCCTCGACGCGAGGCAACTGGGTCGGCGCAGGCGCCGGCGTGTCGATGTTCGGCGCCACCGTCGTCGCCGGCGCCTTGACGTCAGGACCGATCGGAATCACGCGGGGAGCGACTTTCGACCCCTGCACCGGCCTGTCCGGCACACCCGCCGCATCAGGCTCTTTCGGCAGCGCGAGCGGCGAGCGCTTGACGACGGTCGGCCGCGATGGCGTGACGGCAGGGGTGTCCGTCCGGGGCTGTGTGGTCTGGATGTCGGGCAATCGCGCGACCGGCGGAGCGACAGTGCGAGCAGGTGGCTGGGCCTGACGCCGGGGCATCACATCGGTGATGGGAGCGTCATCGGGATCGACCCTGACCGCCGGCGGACGCCGGTTGACGAACGCCTGGATGATCTCGCCGTCGAACGCCCCGACGATCAGGCGGACGTGCGCCCCGTCCGGATCGATCGCATCGAGCACATAGACATCACGGTTGAGAACCGGCCGACCCAGCGGGCGGAACCCGTCCTGCCGCAGGCCGCGGACAATCGCGCGCTCGGGCAGCGGAGCGCCCCCATAAACGCCGGGATAACGCGGATCATCATAGGCCGAAAACGGCGGCGCGTAGAAGACCTGCGCCCCGAGCGGACCGGCGCTGCCAAGCGGCGCCGCGACCATGACCAGCAGCATGAGGCCAGCCGGCTTCAGCCACGCCGGAGACAAAGGAGACTGTATGACAGCCATGGCACTCACGGACGGCTCCGTGCTCCCAGATTGAACGCCAGCCCCCGGCCCCTTGAATATCAGCCGCCAATTACGTCGAACATGCGGCCTGAACGAGGTTTGAACGGGCAAGGTCAAGGAACGACACGACATCCTCATCCCGGGTGGCGAACGACGTCACAAGTCGGAACACGGCCTCATCCGGCCCGAGCGTCACGCCGGGTGGCAGTGATCGCGCCGTCCATTCATAAAAGGCCGCGCCGCCGGCCCGGAGCGAGTCAGCCAACGCTCGTGTCAGGATGACGAACACCTCGTTCGCCTCGGTCGGCCAGGCGAGGCGCGCACCGGCCAGGCCCGCCATGCCCTGCGACAGCCGCGCGGCCTGCCGGTTGGCATGCCGGGCCAGGTCGAGCCAGTGATCCTCAGCCAGATAGGCGGCAAACTGTGCGGACAGGAGCCGGCCCTTCGACACCGTCTGGCCGGCGCGCTTGCGGCGATAGGCAAAATCACGCGCCAGCGCCGGGTCAAAGAACACCACTGCCTCAGCCATCAGGCAGCCGTTCTTGGTGCCCCCGAACGACAGACAGTCGACGCCCGCCTTCCACGTCATGTCCGCCGGCGTGCACCCTAGTGACACCAGCGCATTGGCGAACCGCGCCCCGTCCATATGCACCGCCATGCCGTTGCGATGGGCCACCTCGGCCAGCGCCGCGATCTCATCGGGGTGATAGACCGTGCCGCATTCGGTGGCCTGCGACAGCGACAGGCCGCGAACCGGCGGATGGTTGGTGCCGCCCGGCTCATCGGCCAGCATGGCCGCCAGCCGCTCCGCCGTCAGCTTGCCGCCCGGCGCCGCAATCCCGACGAGCTTGCCGCCGCCCATGAAAAACTCGGGCGCGCCGCATTCGTCATCGATGACATGCGCCTCCTCATGGCAGGCGAGCGCGCCATAGGGCGGCACCATCGCGGCAATGGCCAGCGCATTGGCCGCCGTCCCGGTCGTGACCAGGAACACCGAGACCTCGCGTTCGAAAATCCGCGTCATTGTCTCGGCGACCGACCGGGCAAGGGCATCCGCTCCGTAGGACGGCATGGCCCCCTCGTTGGCCGCCATGATCGCCGCCAGAACGCGTGCGCTGGCACCGGTGATGTTGTCGGAGGTGAAGTTCATGCCGGCCTCGAAGTGGTGTTGCAGGGGGCCATCCGAACCCGGAACCCGACACGAATGCAAGCCCGCACTGGAGCGCTGGTCCGCGAGCGCTGTGCAAGGGCGCAACAAGTGGATGGCAATTGGTCGCGCCATACTTGTGCACCGGCAGCATTCCTGTAAGGTGCGCGTGCTTTTAGGACAGGCTTGCTGACCTATGACAGACGCATCGTGACCGGGATGCGGGTGTTGCGGCAAGCCTCCTTAGAGATCCGCACGTGCGCGGATGTGACAGGGTCCGGTTCCTACGGCCGCCGGGGTGGTGGCCAGGAAAAGAGATGACGATGTCGGGAATCGTGACACACGAGGCGTCCCAGCGTGTTGTACAGGCCTGTGGGCCGAAGCAGTTCGACACCGGATTGCCTCCCGCCGAGGGCCTGTACGATCCAAGCTTTGAGAAGGACTCCTGCGGCGTCGGCTTCATCGCCGACATGAAGAACCGCAAGAGCCATGCGATCATCGAGCAGGGCCTGCAGATCCTTCACAATCTCGACCATCGCGGCGCTGTCGGAGCTGATCCGAAAGCCGGCGACGGCTGCGGCATGCTGGTCCAGATTCCGCATCGTTTCTTTGTCGAGGAATGCGCCAGGCTCGGCTTCGACCTGCCTGAGCCGGGCCATTACGCGATTCTCCAGCTGTTCCTGCCGCCGGACAAGGCGGGTCGCAAGACCGTGCAGAAGATCGTCGACCGGACGATCAAGGCCGAGGGCCAGCGTCTGCTCGGCTGGCGCGACGTGCCGGTCGACAATTCCGGCCTTGGCGACTCGGTCCTGCCGACCGAGCCGGTGCACCGGCAGGTGTTTATCGGCCGTGGCGACGGCATCGAGAACGAGGACGATTTCGAGCGCCGGCTGTTCATCCTGCGCAAGGTCATTTCCAACGCGGTCTATGACCTCAGGGACCCCGCGACCAAGGGCTATTACCCGGTGTCCTCGTCCTGCCGGACCGTGGTCTACAAGGGCATGCTGCTGGCGACCCAGCTCGGCGACTATTTTGCCGATCTGCGCGACCCGCGCTTTGAAAGCGCACTGGCACTGGTCCATCAGCGGTTCTCGACCAACACCTTCCCGGCGTGGTCGCTCGCCCATCCCTACCGGATGGTCGCCCATAACGGCGAGATCAACACCCTGCGCGGCAACGTCAACTGGATGGCGGCGCGGCAGG
>CALCZO010000162.1 GCA_937903315.1 uncultured Alphaproteobacteria bacterium | reverse complement strand
GTCGAGAAATTCATCGTCGATCCGCGCCACATCGAAATCCAGCTGATCGGCGACAAGCACGGCAACGTCGTCTACCTCAACGAGCGCGAATGTTCGATCCAGCGCCGCAACCAGAAGGTTGTCGAAGAAGCGCCGTCGCCGCTGCTCGATCCCGCGACCCGCAGGACCATGGGCGAGCAGGCGGTCGCGCTGGCCAAGGCGGTCAATTATGACAGCGCCGGCACGGTCGAATTCGTTGCCGGTCAGGACAAGTCGTTCTTCTTCCTCGAAATGAACACCCGCCTTCAGGTCGAACATCCGGTGACCGAACTGATCACCGGCATCGATCTGGTCGAGGAGATGATCCGCGTTGCCGCCGGCGAGAAGCTGCGGTTCAAACAGTCCGATATCGGCATCAACGGCTGGGCGGTGGAAAGCCGGGTCTATGCCGAGGATCCGACCCGCAACTTCCTGCCGTCCACCGGGCGGCTGATCAAGTATCGCCCGCCCAAGGAGGGGACCTTCGGCGATGTGACCGTGCGCAACGACACCGGCGTGTTCGAAGGGGGCGAGATATCGGTCTACTACGATCCGATGATCGCCAAGCTGGTGACCCATGCGCCGACGCGCGCCGCCGCGATCGCCGCGCAGGCCGACGCGCTCGATGCGTTCGCGATCGAGGGCATCCGGCACAACATCCCGTTCGTCTCGGCGCTGATGCACCATCCACGCTGGCAGGCGGGAGCGCTGTCGACCGGGTTCATCAAGGAAGAATTCCCCAACGGGTTCGTTGCGCCCACGCCCGAAGGCGTGGTTGCCGAGCGGATGGTGGCGATCGCCGCGCTGATCGACCATCTCAACAACCTCCGGCGCCGGCAGATCGATCATCAGATGGCGACCGGCAAGCGGTTCGTGTTCGACCGGCTGCGCTCGGTGATGGTGGGCGATGTGCGCCATGACATCGTGGTGCATGGCTCGTCCGAAGGCGTGGTGATCGAATTCGCCGACACTGGCCGCAAGATCGAGGTGGCGGCCGATACCAACATCGGCGAGCCGCTGTGGCAGGGGCTTGTCGGCGGCCAGCGCGTCTCGGCGCAGATCAGGGCCGTGCTCAACGGCTACTGGATGGCCCATCAGGGCGCGGAAGCGGTCGTCAAGGTGTTCACCCGGCGCGAGGCGGAGCTCGCCGCGCTGATGCCGGTCAAGGTCGCTGCGGACACCTCGAAGGTGCTGCTGTGTCCGATGCCGGGGCTGGTCAAGCAGATCGCGGTCAAGGACGGGCAGGAAGTCAAGGCCGGCGACATCCTCGCGGTGGTCGAGGCGATGAAGATGGAAAATGTCCTGCGCGCAGAGCGGGACACGACCGTCAAGGCGATCAAGGCCAAGGAAGGCGACAGCCTCGCCGTCGATGCCGTGATCATGGAATTTGCCTGATCGGCTTTGTCAGCCTGGAACGAACGACCGACCGTTCCATTTCAGCTGCACCGCGCCGCGATGTCCGTCGAGACGGATGCGGTCGCCGCCCGGTGCCTTGACGATGGCTGCGCCATACATCCCCATCCAGCCGTCCTGCTTGTGCCCGCCGCCATTGGAGACAAACACGTCGATGCTGCACCCCTGTGAGCCGCAATAGCCCGCACCTGTGGGGCCGTTGCGGCATTCGTACTTGTTCAGATCAAGCACGTAATCGGTGATGCCGTCACCGTTGAAATCACCGCTGAGGATGCCGCCTGCCCGGAACTGGCCCGATCGCCCGCCCATGCTGGCGCATTCCCTGGCATAGCTGTCACGCGCCCGCGCCACGACTGCCGGAAGCGCGCCGCTGCGTTCGGACGCACCATTGGTCGGTGTTGCCGCTGCATTTGACGCCGCCGGACGCGCGCCGGGGCGGCACGCGCCTGCCGCACTTTTCCACACGCCCGGAAACCCCTTCATCGACACCTTGATGGTCGAGACGTAACTCTGGCCGGTCGTGGTCCTGACCTGATTGTCGAGCACGACCGATCCAGCGTTCACCAGCGCGTCCACGGCTTCCTGCGGAATGGCCGCCCAACTGCCGGGGATGCCGAGGGCCTGACGGAGCTGGGGATCGTTCTTGAATGCGATCGGAAAGCTCTTGCTGCCGATCTTCATGATCGAAGCGCCATCGTGGGTCTCGCCGCTGGCGTCAACCAGGATGAACTCGCGTTGATCGGTCAGGCAGCGCAGCAATGCACCAGCGGTGTTGCCTTCAAACGATCTGATCTGCTGCGCGACGATGCCTGCTTTCGCAAGGCGCGGACTGGCCTTCTGCCATGTCTGCGCTGAAGCGACTGTCGGCACCACAAGTCCGACAGCAAGGATTGATGCGATCAGTCTCATGATTGCTGTTCCCCGATTGCCCGTTTGCCGATCTTAGCGGTTCCTGCTCGCGTGGAAAGACCCACCTCACATTGGCCATGACACGATCCGGTCAGCGCGGTCTTTCGACGTCTCGACAAGGTCGGCATTCAGCGCATCGTTGCTGGCGATCCAGTGTTCCGCCTCGGTGCGGCTGCGGCCAAAATGCATGTGACGGGCGACGAGACGCGCATGGCGGGCGGCCGCGTCGATGTCGACATACCATGTCAGATCGAGCAGCGGTGCGACGCTGGCCCAGCCTGCGTGGTTCAGCAGCAGGTAGTTTCCTTCCGTGATCACCAGTCTGTGCTGCGGCAGGACGGCAATCGCGCCGGCGATCGGCTCCTCGATGTCCCGTCTGAACACAGGAGCATAGACGGTCGTCTCCGAACCGGCGGTGCGGATGCGGCGCAACAGCGCGACATAGCCGTGCACATCGAAGGTCTGCGGCGCGCCCTTCCGTCCCGATAGGCCAAGGCGTGCCAGTTCGACATTGGCCAGATGAAATCCGTCCATCGGAACAACCGTCGCGCTGACGCCGAATGACTCGCCAAGGGCCTCCGCCAGCGAGGATTTTCCCGCGCCCGGCGTGCCGGCAAGGCCGAGGATCACCCGTTGCCCGCCGCTCAGCCGGCGTTCCAGATCACGCCGCCACGCATCAGGGATTGTCATTTGCTGCCGTTTCCCCTGAAGTGCGTGCCGCTCAAACGCCGCAACCCTGATGGTTCCCGACCATGCCGCTTTACTTTGCCTATGGCTCCAACATGGACCGGACTGCCATGGCGGCGCGCTGCCCGGCCAGCCGCCCGCTCGGTTCCGCACGCTTGCAGCGACATAAATTTGTCATCAATTCAGATGGTTATGCGACCATTGTGCATGAACCGCGGTCTGTCGTCCACGGCGTTTTGTATGATCTGGCGCTGAGTGACGTCGCCGCCCTCGACCGTTACGAGGATCTCGCGCGCGGTCTCTACCGCAAGGTGATCCAGCCGGTGCTGACCGACGCCGGCCCGCGGCGGGCGATGGTCTATATCGGCCGCTCCTCCGAGCCAGGTCCGCCGCGTCCCGGCTATCTCGAAAGTGTGGTCGCCGCCGCGCGGCAGGCCGGTCTTCCCTTGTCCTATATCGCTGAAATTGAAGGGAAACCGGCACCACAAGGGTTCCG
>CALCZO010000161.1 GCA_937903315.1 uncultured Alphaproteobacteria bacterium | reverse complement strand
TTGAGGCAGCCGTGGCGCGGCGCATCGAGCACCGGCTGCGGCAGGATCAGCCCGTAGGCGACGACGACGGCGACATCGGCGTCCAGCGCTGCGAACTCGGCCTGCGCCTCCGGCTTTTTCAGTGATTTCGGCGTAACCACCGTGAGGCCGAACTGATCCGCCGTGCGGTGGACCGGGCTTTTCTGCATCTCCATCCCGCGCCGTGCCGGTGCCGGCGGACGGGTATAGACCGCGACAACCTCGTGCCCCTGGCCGATGATCTCGCCCAGTACCGGAACGGAGAACTCCGGCGTGCCCATGAAGATGACGCGAAGGGTCATGGCAGTGTCTCCGGACGGGCTGACCCCGGCGTCATGCCCGCTCGCGCGCGAGCTTGGCGAATTTCTTCATCACCATGGTCTTTTTCAGCCGTGACAGGTGATCGATGAACAGGACGCCGTTGAGATGGTCGATCTCATGCTGGAGGCAGGTGGCGAGCAGGCCCTCGGCCAGAACTTCCTGATCCTTGCCGTCGAGATTGCGGTATCTCACCTTGACCCGCGCCGGACGGGTCACCTCGGCGTAGTATTCGGGGATTGACAGGCAGCCTTCCTCGTAAGGGACGGCTTCGGGCGATGACCACACGATCTCGGGATTGAGGAACACCTGCGGCGCCTTGGCCTCGTCGGTCTTCTTCGACAGGTCGATGGTGATCAGCCGGACCGGCTCGCCGATCTGGATCGCCGCCAGCCCGATGCCGGGGGCGTCGTACATCGTCTCGAGCATGTCGTCGGCCAGTCGGCGCAGTCCCGAATCGATGGCGCGGACAGGTTCCGACACCTTGCGCAACTGCGCATCGGGCAGGATGACCAGCGGACGGATGGACATGGAGCGGCCCTTTTGCTCGAAAATACCGGGGTTCCTTAGTCGCCTCGTCGGCAGGGGTCAATGCGTTCTATTTTCGTTCGTGGCGAATCGCGCTAGCAAGGAGGAATGCAGGACCCGCTGATCATCATCTCCGGCCATGTCGTGACGCTTCAGGACGCGCTGGTCTACGGCGCGCTTGCCGCGCTCGTGCTGCTCGCGACTCTCGTCGTCCTCCATGCGCGGGGCGGCCGCGACCGGGCGCTGGAAGCGGCGGCTGCCGCCGAGCGGGCGCGCGAGATGGACGACAAGATCGCCGCGCTCAACCAGCTGCAGGCCGAGATGACCGGCCGTATCCAGACCTTCACCGAGGTGCTGGGCACGCGCCAGAACGATCTTGCCCGCGTCGTCACCGAGCGGCTCGACACGGTGCGGGTCAGCGTCGGTCAGGGCCTGAGCCAGCAGGCGGACCGGACGGTCGAGAACCTCCAGAAGCTCAACGAGCGCCTCGCGGTGATCGATGCGGCGCAGTCCAACCTCGCCGGCCTCACCTCCGAGGTGCTGGGGCTGAAGGACATGCTGTCCAACAAGCAGGCGCGCGGCGCCTATGGGCAGGGCCGGATGGAGGCGATCGTCCGCGATGGTCTGCCCGGATCGGCCTTTGCCTTCCAGCACACCCTGTCCAACCGCACGCGGCCCGATTGCGTCATCCACCTGCCCGGCGACAATCGCCCGCTGGTGATCGATGCCAAGTTCCCGCTTGAATCCTTCTCCGCCCTGCGCAATGCGGCCAGCGACGAGGCACGGCTGGCCGCCGAGCGTCGTGTCAAGACCGATGTCGGCCTGCACATCAGGGACATCGCCGAAAAGTACCTGATCGCCGGCGAGACGCAGGAGCTGGCGCTGCTGTTTGTCCCCTCCGAAGCGCTCTATGCCGATCTCTGCGAGCATTTCGAGGACCTGGTGCAGCGCGCCCACAAGGCCCGGGTGCTGATTGTCTCGCCCTCGCTGCTGATGATGGCGATCCAGGTGATGCAGGCGATCGTGCGCGATGCGCGGATGCGTGATCAGGCCCGCGTCATCCAGACCGAAGTGGCGCGGCTGATTGAGGATGTCCGCCGTCTTCAGGAGCGGACCGGCAAGCTGGAGACGCATTTCCGGCAGGCGCAGGAGGATGTTGCCGGTGTGATGGTCTCGTCCGAGAAGATTGCCAAGCGCGGCGAGCGGATCGAGGCGCTGGAGTTCGAGGATCAGGCGGACGCCGCGCGGCCTGCCGTCGCCCCGCAAGCGCCGGCGCGGGCGGCCGAGACGGCCGAGCCGAGACTGCCGCTGCCCTCCGATGTCCTGCCCTCGCCGCTGCTCCGCCGTGCGGCGCGCTGATCAGCGGCCGGCCACAAACGCCGCGATGATCCGGCTGTAGATGCGCGTCAGCGTCTCGATGTCGGTCACCGCCACGCATTCGTCGGTTGCATGCATGGTCCTGCCGACGACGCCGAATTCGATCACCGGGCAATAGGCCTGGATGAACCGCGCATCCGAGGTGCCACCCGAGGTCGAGAGCGCCGGGCTGCGACCGGTTTCCGCCTGAACGGCGGCACGGACGAGATCGACGAACGGCCCCGGCTCGGTCAGGAACGACACCGAATTGGTCGGATCGAACGTCAGCGTGAACGGCGCTTCGGCTCCCGCGCTGTCGAGCCGCCGCCGCACCTCGCCCGCCAGTGTCTCCGGTGTCCAAAGGTCGTTGAACCGGATGTTGAAGACAGCGCGCGTCTCGCCGGGAATGACGTTGGTCGCGACATTGCCGGTATCCACCGTGGTCACCGCCAGCGTCGAGGCATCGAAATACGGCGTCCCGCCGTCGATCGGCGTCTCGGTCAGCGCGGCCAGCAGCCGGATCAGCGAGGGGATCGGGTTCAGCGCCAGATGCGGATAGCCGACATGCCCCTGCCGGCCATGCACCACCAGTCGCCCGGTCAGCGAGCCGCGGCGACCGATCTTCATCATCTCGCCCATCTCGTTGGGGTTGGTCGGCTCGCCCAGCACGCAGGCGTCGAAGACCTCGCCGCGCGCGCGGGCCCAGTCGAGCAGCTTCACCATGCCGTTGATGGCCGGGCCTTCCTCGTCGCCGGTGATCAGGACGGCGATCGAGCCGCGCGCAAGGCCGTGGGCGGTGATGTGATTGACCGCTGCCGCAACCGATGCGGCGACGCCGGCCTTCATGTCGCAGGCGCCGCGCCCGTACAGCATCCCCTCGCGGATCGTGGCGGAGAACGGCGGGTCCTGCCACTGCGCGGCCTCGCCCGGCGGCACGACGTCGGTGTGTCCGGCAAAGACAAGGCAGGGACGGCCCGATCCGATCCGCGCGTAGAGGTTCTCGATGTCGGGCGTGCCGGGGGCGGAAAACACCGGCCGATGCACCTCGAACCCGGCTTTCGCCAGCACATCGGCGAGCAGCGTCAACGCGCCGCCCTCCACGGGCGTGACCGACGGGCAGCGGATCAGCGCCTGCGTCAGCGCGACGGGGTCGAGGACTCCGGTTGGCATGTTGATCTCCCGCCCGTCATGGTCGGGTCTGGCAGCGCCTAGACCCAAGCCTCAATCGCGCAGCAACTCGTTGATGCCGGTCTTCGAGCGCGTCTGCGCATCGACGGTTTTCACGATCACCGCGCAATAGGTCGAGGGGCCGGGCGTGCCGTCGGGCAGCGGCTTACCGGGCAGGTTGCCCGAAACGACCACCGAATAGGGCGGCACATAGCCGACGTGAACCGTGCCGGTCGCCCGGTCGACGATCTTGGTCGAGGCCGAAATGAACACGCCCATCGCGATCACCGAGCCTTCGCCGACGATGACGCCTTCGACCACTTCCGAACGCGCGCCAACAAAGCAGTTGTCCTCGATGATCGTCGGATTGGCCTGCAGCGGCTCCAGAACGCCGCCGATGCCGACGCCGCCCGACAGATGGACATTCTTGCCGATCTGCGCGCAGGAGCCGACGGTTGCCCAGGTGTCGACCATCGTCGCCTCGTCGACATAGGCGCCGAGATTGACGAACGACGGCATCAGCACGACGTTTTTTGCAATGAAGGCCGAGCGGCGGACGATCGCGCCGGGGACGACGCGGAAGCCGGCGGCGGTGAAATCGGCCGCGCTCCAGCCCTGGGTCTTCAGTGCTACCTTGTCCCAGCCGTAATGCGTGCCGCCGTGGTCATGCGCGCCGAACGGGACGATCGCCATGTCGTTGAGGCGGAACGACAGCAGCACGGCCTTCTTCAGCCACTGGTTGACCTGCCAGCTCTCGCGCCCGGTCTTGCCGGGGATTTTCTCAGCCACACGCAAGGTGCCCGCATCGAGCGCCGCAAGTGCGGTCTCGACCGCATCGCGCACCTCGCCCTTCGTGGCGGAGGAAATGGCGGCGCGGTCATCCCAGGCCTTCTCGAGGGTGGTCTGGAGGGCGGCAAAGCTCATGGCGGATCCTGCTGTCGCAACAAAACAATCAAGCCGCCTTTTGGCCAGAAACCGCAGGGACAAGTCAAGCGGCAAGGGGCCTGCCGGTCGCGGCGCTCTGCCTCAGGCCGGCACCATCCGCGTCAGGAACCCGGCGAGATCATCGGTGACGTGATCGACATAATCGGGTCGCCGGTGGGTGATCTCCCATGGCTCGCGATGATCGCCGTTGCCGGCCTTGGGCACGACCAGAACCGTCGCCATGCCCAGCGCTTTCGCCGTTTCCAGATTGACCGCGATGTCCTCGAACATCACGGCCCGTGATGGTTCGACGCCATGGTCGGCGAAGAATTTCAGATAGGTCGGACGCTGCGGCTTGGGTGCAAAGCCGCCGGCAACGATGTCGAACACATCGTCGAACAGATGGGCGATGCCGAGCGCCAGCATTGTCTTTTCCGCGTGCCCGCGTGAGCCGTTGGTGAACACCAGCCGCCGGCCGGGAAGCTGCTCGATCGCGGCGGCGAGCGGCGCATCGACCATCAGCGTGGTGCGGTCGATATCATGGACGAAATCGAGGAAGCGGGCGGAATCGACCGCCCCGGGATGCTCGGCCATCAGCCCGTTCAGGCTGGTGCCGAAGCGCTTGTAATAGTGCTTCTGCAGCGCGCGGGCCGACAGGCCATCGATGCCGAACAGATCGGCAATGAACACCGTGATCCGGTGGTCGATCTTCGGCCACAGGTCGGCATGCGGCGGATAGAGCGTGTTGTCGAGATCGAACACGAAGGTGTCGATCC
>CALCZO010000160.1 GCA_937903315.1 uncultured Alphaproteobacteria bacterium | reverse complement strand
TGCTGTGGGCGCTCGGCTGCTCGGTGCTGGCCTTCTTCGGCGCCGGCGTGTGGGGTTTCCTGCATACGCTGCATCCGATCAACTACTACACCCACGGCACGCAGGTGACGGCGGCGCATGGCCACCTTGCCTTCTTCGGGGCCTATGTCTCGCTCAACTTCGCGATCATGACCTATGCCCTGCCGTCGATCTTCAAGTCGAACCCCTACAACCAGGTGCTCAACATGATCTCGTTCTGGGTCATGTCCAGCGCGATGGCCTTCATGACCTTCGTGCTCACCTTCGCCGGCGCAGTGCAGACGCATCTCCAGCGCGTGATGGGCATGAACTTCATGGAAGTGCAGGATCATCTGGCCCTGTTCTACTGGATGCGGTTCGGCTCGGGGCTGGTGGTGGTGATCGGCGGGCTGATGCTGATCTACGCCCTCGTCGGCCCGCGCAAGGAATCGGCCGTGAGCGTCGACGGCGTGATGCAGCCTGCTGAGTGACTTCCCCGCAGACTTGGCCTCGCCCTCAGGGGCGGGGCCTTTTTCTTCCTTCCTCCTGTCACGGGATCTGTCCGATGAACGCCATCCCCACCCGCCCCGCACAAGCCGGCACCGCCGCCGTTCCGTTCTACCGGCCTGTCGGCAACGAATGCGAGGTGTTCGAGGCCGCATGGCGCAACCGCCTGCCGCTTCTGGTCAAGGGACCGACTGGCTGCGGCAAGACCCGTTTCGTCGCCCATATGGCCGCGCGCATGGCGGCGCCGCTGACCACCGTCTCCTGCCATGACGATCTGACCGCTGCGGACCTGACCGGCCGGTGGCTGATCAAGGGCGGCGAGACCGTGTGGCAGGACGGACCGCTGACCCGCTCGGTCCGCCAGGGCGGCATCTGCTATCTCGACGAGATCGTGGAGGCCCGCAAGGACGTGACCGTCGTGCTGCATCCGCTGACCGACGACCGGCGCATCCTGCCGCTGGAGCGGACCGGCGAGACGGTGGTCGCGCCAGACAGCTTCATGCTCGTGATTTCCTACAATCCTGGCTACCAGAACATCCTGAAAAGCCTCAAGCCCTCGACGCGCCAGCGCTTCATGGCGATCGAGTTCGACTATCCGCCGGCGGCCGTCGAGGCCGAGGTGGTGGCGACCGAGACCGGACTTGACAAGGCGCGAGCCGAACGACTGGTCGCGCTCGCCGGCCATGTCCGCAAGCTCAAGGGCCGCGATCTCGAGGAAGGTGCCTCGACGCGTCTGATCGTCTATGCCGCCAGCCTGATCGCCGCCGGCATGAAAATCGAGGACGCCGTGCGCGTCGCGCTGATCGAGCCGCTGAGCGACGATGCCGAGGTCAAACGGGCGCTGAACGACCTCTTCGTCGCCGTGTTCGGCTAGCGCCATGGCCATCCCGCATTTCTGGGAGCCGGAGGAAACCGTCGGCTCGGTCTGGGCCGATGTCGTCAAGGGCTGGGGCGCCGAGCCCGATCATGCGGACGCGGCTGTCGCCTACGAGGACGTCCGCGCTTCGGTCGGCGTCCTCTATCGGGCGATGGGCGGAGCGGCGGGCGCCGAGATCCTGCCTTCGGCGGCAACGGTCGCGACCAACCGGATTTCCGCCAAGCGGCGGCTCGGGCACGATGTCGACCATGTCACGCGTGCCCACTATGACGGGCTGACGCTGGCCCTGCCGGGGCGGATCGCGCTGTTCGCCGATCCGGGCCTCAACCGGGCGCTCTATCTGTGGCTGGCCGCACTCGGCGGCATCGTTGCCATGCCGTTTGTTGCGCCACAGGGCGGAGGCGTCGCCGCCGACATCGCGATGCTGCGGCAGGTGCTCGACGCCGACCGCCGCCTTCGTGTCCTGCTGCCGGGTTTTGCGCCGCTGCGCCGGCAGCTGGCTGCAGCATTGCTCGCGCTGCGTCCCAAGCCCGACCTGCCGCCGCAGGAAGCACGGCTTGAAGACGCCATCCGCGCGCTGATCGCTGATCCCGACGCTCCGGCCTGCGACAACCGCTATCTGGCGCTGATCCAATCGGCCGATGCGCCGCTCGACGATGTCCGCACCCCGCCCGACTACAAGACGTTCCGTCCCGTCGCACTGTGGCCGGTCCTGGGAGCCGAGAAGGCGGGCGACAAGGTGCGCGGCGACGACCATGCCGACCAGCAGGGCAATCCGGCCGAAGAGGGGAGCGAAAAGACGCTGAAGGCCAGCCGCCGCGATGCCGATCAGGCCAACCGCCGCGACAGCCTGATCCTGCACCGGTTTGAATCGATCATGTCGTGGGTCGAGTTCCTCAACATCAACCGTGCCATCGAGGACGAGGATGAGGATAACGCGAAAAAGGCCGCCGAGGATCTCGACGAGGTGTCGCTGGCCAAGAACACCCGTTCGGCCAAGACCAAGCTGAAATTCCATCTCGATCTCAGCCCGCGTGATGTCGACCGTTCGCGCCTTGTCGGCACGGCCACCTATCCCGAATGGGACTGGAAGAGCGCCAGCTATCTGGCTGACCATGTTCGCGTCGAGGAGCGACTGGCTGAGGAGAAGGACGATGCGGCACTCGACAGGCCACGCACCCGCCGCCGGATCGAGCGCATCCGCCGGCAGTTCGAGGCACTGCGGCCGCGCCGCCGGATCGTGCGGCGCCAGCCGGACGGGTTCGATCTCGATCTCGACGAGGTGGTGCGCGCCCGCTGCGACCTGATGGCCTCCGGCGACGCGGGCGACCGGCTCTATACCGCGATCCGCAACGACGAGCGCGATCTGGCCGTCAGCGTACTGATCGACGTCTCACGGTCGACCGAAAGCGCGGTGTCGGGCCGACCGGTGATCGAAATCGCCCGCGAGGCGCTGGCCGCGTTGGTCGGCGGCATCGACGCCTGCGGCGATGCGGTGTCGGTCCATGCCTTCTCTTCGCTCCGGCGCGACAAGGTGATGGTCGAGACGATCAAGGATTTCGACGAGGCCAATTCCGCGCTGGTGCGCCGCCGCATCATGGGGCTGACGCCGAAGTTCTACACCCGGATGGGCGCGGCAATCCGCCATGTCTCGCGCCACCTTGCGGCGCGCGAGGCCCAGCGCCACCTGCTGCTGGTGATCACCGACGGCAAGCCGAACGATCTCGACCATTACGAGGGTCGGCATGGCATCGAGGATACGCGCCGGGCGGTGCAGGAAGCGCGGCGCCTCGGCCAGGCCGTCTATGCGGTCACGGTGGATGCGCGGGCGCGCGACTACATCCCGCACCTGTTCGGCCAGAACGGCTTTTGCATCGTGCCCAATGCCGAGCGACTGATGGAGGCCCTGCCAGAGATGTACCGTCATGTCGCAGGCTGAGGTCGACGGTTCGGGCGACCCGTTCACGGGGCTGCCCGGCCATCCGATGATGTGGATCCTGATCTTTTCGGAACTTCTGGTGTTCGGTGCGGCGCTGATTGCATTTTCCGGCGCACGGATCGCTGATCCCGCCGGATTTCTGGCCGCGCAGAACCATCTCGACCGGCTGACCGGACTGATCAATGTCTTTGTGCTGATCACGTCCGGGCTGTTCGCGGCGATCGCGGTGGAGGCGGCGCGGGCCGGCCGGACGCGGCTGGTACGCTGGTGTCTTGTCGCTGCCGCGCTGCTCGGGCTGGTCTTCCTCGGCTTCAAGGCCGCCGAATACCTCAGGGAATTCGCACTTGGTTACGGCATCGAAAGCGGCACGTTCTTCACGCTCTACTACCTGATCACCGGCTTTCACGCGCTGCACGTGATCGGCGGCATTCTCGTTCTGGCGCTTGTCGGCGTCTGGCCGACGCTGATCAACGTCGAGACAGGTGCCGCCTTCTGGCACATGGTCGATCTCGTCTGGTTGATCGTCTTTCCCGTCGTCTATCTCGTGCGCTGATCATGAACGGTGCGATCCTTCGGCTGGTCAAGGCGTGGGCCGTCATGGGTGGACTGACCGCCGCTGCGGTCTTTGCCGGCAAGGCACACGGCGGGGCGCGTCCGGATGCGATGCTGATGGTCGTCCTGATGGGGCTGACGTTTGCCAAGGCGGCGGTTCTGGCCCATCACTACCTTGATCTGAGGCATGCGGCGGGCTGGAACAGCGCGATGCGAGGCAGCATCGCAGCGCTGCTGATCGTGCTGCTCGGGCTGGCGCTGGTGGCGGGCTGACAGTCAGACTGCCGCAACCGCCGTCTCGCCGCGCGTCTCTGCGAGGATGAAATCGGCCAGCACCCGCACATCGCCGATCCTCACCTCCGAGCCGAGCACTTTCACGCCGACATCGCGCAGCCGGGCAAAGGCCCGCGACAGGCTTTCAGGCTGCATGCCGAGACGGGCGGCGATCAGCGTCTTGTCGAACGGCAGGTCGATGGCGGCGGCGCCGTCCTTGCGATCGGTCAGGGAGAGCAGGAATTCGGCCACCCGCTCGGGCGATTTGCGCGCCTTGAGCTGCTCGATCTGCTGCATCAGCAGGAACACATGCTGGGCCGTTGAGGCAATCATCGCCATCGCGATCTCCGGCTCGGACTGGATTGTCCGGCGGATGTGCGAGGCGTCGACGCGGATGACGCGGGCGGGCGTCACCGTTTCGGCGGTCGCCGGATAGTGCGAACCGGTAATCGCGATCGCATCGGCGAGCGTCTGCCCGCGTGTGAAGACACCGATCACGGTGGGGGACGAACCGCCGGTCTCGCGATGGATCTTTACCCAGCCGTCGCGGATCAGGAACAGGCTCGCAGCCGGCTCTCCCTGCCGGAACAGCAGGCTTCCAGCCGGGTGCAGTTCGGTCACGCTTTCGGACAGGATCCGCTCGGCCGCCTTCGGCGTCAGGCTGCGGAACATTGCGGTCGACCGCAGGGCGCGCATTTCGGAACTGTCGATCCGTGCTGTCATCAGGCGGGTTCCCCCTCAGCGATGACGTGGATCATGGTGGCATCAGTCGACGCCTGCCTTGAGAACCGTCAAGCGACGACGGCTGCCTTTGCTGCGCGCCGGCGCGCGCCGGGCGCGGGCTGCGGATCGAGGTGGCTGCACTGGGCGGGATAGACGCCGCTCTTGCCGATGTGGCCGATACACTGGCGGATGATCGGGTCCTCGGCCATGCGGATCTGCTGCTCTTCAGGGCTCAGTCCCTGCAGCAGCGGGCACTGGTTGGGATCAAACGCGGAATTGACAAATTTCGGACGTGTCATTGCTGTGCATGTCCTCCCCACTCGTTGTCCAGACACTGCAAAACGGCGGTTGCGGCATTGACGGAGATCAACCTCTCGGTCGCGACCTGACCCCGGCGGTGCCTGCTTCCAGGTCGATGCGCTGGACCGGCGAGCCGGACTTTCGCTGACGCACCCTGACCAGCAATGAGCCGTCGCCGCCGGCGGCGGATCGGTCGAGCCGGATGCCCATGTGATCATCGTCAAGCCGGACGACCTCCAGCGGGACGGGCGTTCCACGGCTGGTGAGCGCGGTGACAAGGGTCTTGTTCTCGGCGGCAAAGGCGACATCGTAGAACGGCGCACCGGCATCCGGACAGGTCATTTTCGTGATCCGCCATGCGATCTTGCCGGGTGCGACACCGGTGGCAAGCGTTTGGGTCGTGCAGGACCAGGTGACGCCCAGTTGCAGCACGACCACCGCCACGATCGGCACTGCCAGAAGCGCGGACAGGACCAGTCCGCCGATCAGCACCATGCGATTGCCGGACGGGGTCGGTCGTCGGTCCGGTGTCTCAATCAGCGCGCGCATCATGCGTTCTCCGGCAGGCGCAGGCGCGAGACCAGAGCATGGTCAAGCTCGCCGCGCAGGAAGCGGGCCGAAATCTGATCGACCGACGCGATATGCGACAGCACCATATTGGCAACATCGCGCAGCAGGAACGTCCGCAGTTCATCGCGCGTCATTGTCGCCTGCCGTGCGGCCACCGCGTCGATCTCGTTCAGCAGACGGTTGTGCTGGGCGATATGGCATTCGAGCACCGGCACGCGGTGCTGGCGCATCAGCGCTTCCTCGCGGGCGAAATGATCGGCTATCTCGGCCCGCACCTCGGCGAGGTAGTTGGCGAGGCCATCGCCCGGCACACGCGGCACCATGCGCAGCATGTCCTCGATATGGGCGTGATCGTCGTCCATCAGGTCGATTCCCAGCGGGAAACTCGGGTGTGACATGGCCGGCTCCGTCAATGGCTGGTGCCTTCGGAAAAGGTGATCTTGTTGTAGACATTGTACTTGCCGGAGGGCTTGCGCATCGCAAAGCGCTTGATCTCGGCAAAAGTCGCGGCGTCGTAGACGATCAGCTCGCCGGGGTCCTCCCAGATGGAAACGAACACCTTCTTGCCGTAGCGGTCGAACTCGACATGCGCCGCCGTCTTGCCCGGCATCGGGGTGATCGACCGGACAATCTCGAGCGTGCGCTTGTCGAGGATCGACATCGTGTCCTTGGCCTTCGACATCATCGAATCGGTCCAGGCAAAGGGCGAGTTCTCATGGCTGCGCATGAAGAAGCCGGCCCCCGGCGTTTGAATCGTCCGCACCAGCGACCAGTCATCGAGCGCGATCACCGACAGCAGACCGGACCTCAGATGCGGCGTTGCCATCACCGGCCGGCCCTCGTGGCGGAACGTGATGCCTGAGCCCAGATGCGGCAGGCCGGGGAGCGTGAAGTTGGTCACTTCCCTGCCCGTATCAAGGTTATAGACCTTGGCTGCCTTGCCCTCGCGGGCCGAGCCGAGGACATGGCGATAGCCGGGATCGAAGAAGAAATCGTCGAGCGGTTCGTCAAGCGTGATCCGGCGCAGCGGCAGGGTCTTGTCCCTGGTGCCGATTTCCCAGATTTCGGGCACGTCCTTCAGTGCCACAACGAAGCTGTCGCGCGGGCGGGCCTGATAGACCGCCGAGACGCGCGAGGATTGCCCCTTGAGATCGACGGCATCGATCACCTTTTCGACCGTCAGATCATCGGCCGACAGCAGCACCAGAGAATTCGGCAGGTAGTTGGCCACGGCGATGTGCTTGCCATCTGACGACAGGGCGATGTTGCGGGCGTTGATGCCGGCGCGGACCTCGCCAATCTTCTCAAGCGACCACAGATCGTATTTCTCAACCCAGCCGTCACGCGACATGAAGAACACGAAGCGCCCGTCCGGCGTGAATTTCGGACCGCCATGCAGCGCAAACCGGGTCGGGAACCGGACCAGCGGCTCCAGCCTGTCGCCATCCAGCACGGTCGCGTGGTGATCGCCAATCTCAACGACCAGCGTCAGATTGAGCGGATCGGCGTCGAACACCGGCTTCGTCAGCACCTTGGGCTGGCGCTCGATCACGCGGGTGGCGGTGATTTCCGCCGCGCCCCAGACCGGCATCACGTCCAGCGGCCGCGAGACAAAGGCGGTCAGTGCTTTCATGTCGTCGGGCGACAGGACCTGACCGAACGCCGGCATCTGCGTCGCCTCGCGGCCTTCGGCGATGACCTTGGTGATCGCCTCGCCCTTGAGCCGCCCCATGTTCTGCGGCAGCAGCGCCGGACCGATTCCGCCGAGCCGCGTCTCGCCATGGCAGGAGGCGCAATGCTCGCCGTAGAGTTTTGCCGTATCGGAAGACGCTGGCACTGCGAGGCCGACCAGCAGGAGGATCGCAGCGAGCGGGCTAGACAGCGGCTTCATGACGGACTCCCCGGAAGGGCTGGACGGTGACGCGCGGCTCGGAGGCGGTGACGCCGATTTCCTCGTCGGTGAGGTAGCAGCCGGGATCCTCGGCAAAGGCGTCGCCGGTCATCTGGAAGGCGCGGATCCGGGTGTTGCCGCCGCAGATGGCGAGATGGGCGCAGGCGCCGCAGCGGCCCTTGACCGCGCGCGGACGCTGTTTCAGCCCGGCGAACACCGGATCGGACGTATCCTGCCAGATCTCGGAAAACGGGCGCTGCTTCACGTTGCCGAGTGTGTGGTGCCACCACATCGTATCGGGATGGACATTGCCGAGATTGTCGATGTTGGCGACATTGACGCCCGAGGCATTGCCGCCCCAGCGGATCAGCGCCCGTTCCAGCGCCCCGGCCCGGTCGGGATGATGCCGCCGCGCCCAGTGCAGCAGGTAGACCGCATCGGCATCGTTGTTGCCGGTGACGATCTCGAGATCACGCCCGGCCTCGATCGCCGCCATCGCCCGGGCAATGACGATGTCCATCGCCCGGCGGGTCGTTTCCCATTGCGAATCGCGGCCCCGGTTCTTGTTGCCGCGGCCGGCATAGACCAGATGCGAGAGGTAGAATTTCGGGAATCCCTCCTCCTCGCACAGGTCGATCAGCGGTTCGAGATGGTGCTCGTTATCCTGGGTCATGGTGAAGCGGACGCCGACCTTGACCGAGCGGTCGCGCAGGCGGCGCAGGGCATCGAGCGAGGCGTCGAACGCCCCGGCCTTGCGGCGCACCACATCGTGGCTGTCCTTGAGCCCGTCGATCGAAATGCCGACATAGTCGTAGCCGACCGCCGCGATGCGGTCGGCCATCCCGTCGTCGATCAGCGTGCCATTGGTCGACAGGCAGAGAAAAAAGCCCAGATCCTTGGCGCGGGCGGAAATCTCGAAGATGTCGCGCCGCAACAGCGGTTCGCCGCCTGACAGGATCAGCACCGGCACACCGAAGCCCTTCAGATCGCTCAGTGTTGTGAGCACTTCGCCATGCGACAACTCACCGGGGAAATCGACATCGCCCGAGATCGAGTAGCAGTGCAGGCAGGTCAGGTTGCAGCGGCGGATCAGGTTCCAGATCACCACCGGGCCGGTCATCGCCGGCCCGTGGGTAGCGACCGACGCGGCGTGGCGGCCTGCCCCTGCCGGCGTCGTCGGCGCGACAACAGTCTTGAGGTAGTGGGTCAGGCGGAACATGGCGGTCTCCTCAGGCTCCGAGCCGAAGTCCGGTCTTTTTCAGGATGCGTTTCGAATAGAGAACAGCGTGATCGCGGACATGTCCGCCGCCGAGGATCGCAAGTTCCGTGACTTTTTCAGCGACTTCCTCGCGGCTGCGGCCATGGACCATGGCGAACAGATTGTAGCGCCAGGCCGGCAGGTGGCGCGGGCGGCGGTAGCAGTGGGAGACGAACGCCAGTGCGCCGAACGCCTGGCCAAGACACTCGACCTCGCCGTCCGCGACATCCCAGACGCTCATGCCGTTGGCGGTGATCCCGAGCGCGTAGTGGTTGGGGATGATGCCGATGCGGCGGATCGCGCCCTGCTCCAGCAACCGCGACAGGCTGGCGATGACCGCGTCGCGGCTCTGGCCGAGACGGTCGGCAATAGCCCCATAGGGATCCGCCACCAGCGGCAGGCCGGTCTGGGTCGCAGCGATCAGGGCGTGATCACGGGCCTCCATGCTCAGACCTCCACCCGGAAGCCGACGAAGAACTCGCGTTCCTTCGGCATTGGCCAGACGGTCAGCCCGGTCTCGGCCTCGATTTCAGCGAAAACGCCGGCAATCCGGCCTGAATCGAGCGACGAGGCGACGAACCACATGTTATGCGTATGATCGCGCTCATAATTGTGGGCGATCTCGGCATGGGCATTGACCATCTCCGCCACCGCATCAAACCGCTCCGGCGGCACCGCCATGGCGGCGAGGCAGAACGCGCCGCCCATCTCCTCGGGGTTCCACAGCGGACCGAACCGGCTGATCACGCCCTTTGCAACCAGAGCGGACAGGGTCGCGATCAGTGTCTGCTCATCCAGACCGAGCGTTGCCGCCGCATCCGCAAACGGCCGACCCGACAGCGGAAACCCGCCTTGCAGGCCGTTGATGATGTGCCGTTCGATGTCGGAAAGCGCGATCATGCCGCATCTCCCTGCGCCTGCGAGAAGACCGCACCGCGCTGCTTGAAGCAGCGGGTCGAGAACAACGTCTCGCATGCGGCCAGCGCCGCACCGGCACGATCGGCAAGCCGGGCGATCGTGGCCTCGGCGGTCGCGCGTTCCGTGCCGTGGATCATTGTGAACAGGTTGTAGCGCCAGTGTGGCAAGCGGCGCGGCCGGCGGTAGCACAGCGTCACCCCGGCCTCGCGGGCGAACGACGCGGCAACCGAATCGACCTCGCCGTCCGCGATATCCCACACCGCCATGGCATTGGCGGAAAAGCCGAAGGCACGATGGCGCACGACGACGCCAAAGCGGCTGATGATGCCACAGGCGATCATCCGGTCGAGCCGGGCGATCAACGCCTGCTCGGTCATGCCGAGCCGAACTGCGATGTCAGCATAGGGTCGGCTGACCAATGGCAGGCCGTTCTCGATGGCGCCGAGAATGCGGCGTTCGCTCTCGTCGGCGCGGGCCGTCGTCGACGCCGGCAGAGGGCGCCGGATGCGCTCGCCAAACAGGGCAAAACCGAGATCGATGTGGTAGGACTGCTCAAGCGGCAGATCGAGCACCGGCAGTCCGGTCGCCAGCTCGATTGCGGTCAGGGTCGCCGAGACATCGGCCTCGCTCCGGCCGGTAATCACGAACCACAGGTTATAGCGGTGCTCGCGCTCGTAATTGTGGTTGACGCCGGCAAAGCCGCTGATGATCGCGGCGATCCGCTCGACCTCCGCGACCGGCGCGGCAACTGCGGCCAGGGTTGATGCCCCGGCAGCATGGGGACGGACAACCGCACCGACGCGAGAGAGAGCGCCTGAGGCGGCCAGCCGACCGAGAGTTTCAAGCACCGTCTCCTCGTCGCACGCCAGTTGCAGCGCAATCTCGTGATAGGGGCGCGACACCAGCGGAAATCCGCGCTGGAAGTGATCGACCAGCGCGCGGGTCAGCGGATCGGCAGTGGCGACAGGCAGGACAACGGCCATCGTCAGCGTCCGATCAGATGGGCGCGGTGGGTGAAGAAAATTCCAGATGGTTTTCCCGCCGGCAGCCGCGCGACTTCTTCGAACGTGCGGCTGTCATAGACAATGACGGCGTCCGAATCGCGGGCCGAGACCCAGACCTCATGACCGCGAGGGGTGAATTCGAGATGCAGCACGGCGGGACCGGGCTGAAGCGTGCGGATCACCTTGAGCGACAGCGTGTCGACAACCTCGACGACACCGTTCTTCGGGTGGGCGAAGTTGACCCAGACATGACGCCCGTCCGGCCGGGCCACCGCAAACACCGGCTGGCCATGCGTCGCCACGCGCCCGGCCTCCTGCAGCGTAGCATTGTCGATGACGATCAGCTCGTCACGCCCGACGGCCGGCAGGAACAGTGCTCCCTGCGTCGCGCCCCATCCTTCGAAATGCGGCATCTTGTAGACCGGCAGCGGCGCCTCGCCACGTCCGTATCCGTCGAGCACGCGGGTTGCCTTCAGCGGCTCCTGCCAGAGGTCGACATGGACCACGCCGTCCTCGCCGAAGAGGCCGGCATAGTAGTGCCGCCCGTCGGTGGTGACGTTGGCGTCATAGGGCAGTTTGCCGACATTGGTCAGCCTGGTGATCTTCGGCGACGCGTTCTTCGGCAATTCGAGCCGCCAGATTTCGCCGGCATCGTACAGCGTGTAGACGAAGGCCCGACCCGGAATATCGACGAGGCCGACGGTCTTGGATCTGGCAGCGTTGCCGCTGACCGCCGGCACATCGGCAACCAGATCCAGCGTCGCCGCATCGAACACCCGGACGCCGCCGGGCTCGTAGTTGGAGACCGCAACCAGCGAGCCGTCGTCGGAGATCGCGCCTCCGATGGCGTTGCCGCCCTGCACGATGCGCCGGTCGATGCGGCGGTCGAGAAGATCGACCTTGGTCAGCCCACCGTCGCGGCCGAAGACATAGCCGAAGCGTTCGTCACGCGAGAACACCACGGAGGCATGCGAGAGGTCACCAAGGCCCTCGACACGGCCGAGGATGGACCGCCCGGTCGTTTCGACGACCAGCACAGAGCCGGCGGCGCGTTCGATGACCAGACCGAGGTCGCCGGTGCCGCGCTGCGGTGCCGTGTTCGCCTGCACGGCGGGGGCCACAACGGCGGCCAGAGGCAGACCGGCGGCCAGAGCGCGGCGCGTGATCATGGCAGATCTCCGTTCTTGAGCATGTCGGCAATGAGAGCCGCGTCGCCCTCGCTGAGCAGCGGGCGCCAGGGCGGCATCGGCGTGCCGGGAAGGCCGTCGAGAATGATGTCGCGCACCAGATCGGCGGGACGGTCGGCCAGCGCCTCAGGCGTCAGCGGCCGGCCAAGCCCGCCGCGCAGCGTCAGGCCGTGGCAGGAGCCGCATTCCTGAACGACAAGGTCTGCCAGACGCGAGCGATGCTGCGGATCAGCGCCCGCCGCGCCGGCGAGGCAGGACAGACTCAAGCCTGTCAGCAATCCGATCGCGCTCAGTGCCGGTCTCATTGTCCCTGTCACCCTCGGTTGCGCCGGACGGAGTCCAGCCGACTGCCGAACCGATGATGATCATCAGCGGGCCGGGAAGCATGGCGCGCTTGAGATCGTCAGGCAGGCAATCCAGTCGGGTGTACAGTCGCCTCTCCTGCGGGGTTGTGCCTTGACTAATGCAAAGCGCAGGCGTGGTTGCAGGCAGTCCATGGGCGATCAGCTGGCGTTGCAGTTCGGGCGCTGTCGAGTGGCCCATGTAGAAGCACAGCGTCGTTCCGGGGTCGGCAAGGCTCTTCCAGTCGAGATCGAGCGGCTGATCGGCCCGGCAATGGCCCGTGACAAATCTCAAGGACCGCGCCTCGCCGCGATTGGTCAACGGGATGCGTGCGGAGGCGGCGCAGCCCTGCGCGGCGGTGATGCCGGGCACCACCGACCAGGTGATTCCATGCCGCTCCAGCGCCTCGATCTCCTCGCAGGCGCGGCCGAAAATGAACGGATCCCCACCCTTCAGGCGGACGATATTCTTGCCCGCCAGCGCCAGATGGACCAGAAGGCCGTTGATCTCCTCCTGCTTGTAGGAGTGCTTGCCCGGCTCCTTGCCGACGGAGATGCGCATCGCCGTATCCGGCGCAACCGACAGCACCGCGTCGGAGACCAGACGGTCGTGCACGACGACCTCAGCCTGTGCCAGCGCCTTGACGGCCTTGAGGGTCAGGAGTTCGGGATCACCGGGGCCGGCACCGACGAGCGCAACATGGCCTTTGGACATCTTATTTCTCCACAATGATGGTGCCGATCATACCGTCGGACTGCCAATGGGGGCCGCACAGCACCTGATGCTCGCCATTGGGCAGGCGGGTATCGACCTCGATGACGCCCTCGCCGAACACGCGTTCGGATTCGCTCTGGCCGGCATCCTTCAGCCAGACGGAATGGGAGGTGCGCTTGTCGACATTGATGTAGCGGAGCCGCTCGCCGGCCTTGACTGTCACATTGGCCGGGCAGAACCGGTACTTGTACATCAGCACGGTCCGGACCGGTTCTGCGGTGTGGCTGCGACCGTACAGTTCGCGGTAACGGGCCTCCGCCTCGGGGCAGACATCCGCGCCGACGCCCTGCGCCAGAGCCAGCGCAGGCACGAGACAGGCAAGACCGAAGGCGGAAAGGCGAACACCCATCACCGCCTCCTCACTGGCCCTTGGCAACGATTTCGCCCTCGCCGCCGAGCGAGAATTCATAGGCGAGCGAAACGTGATGGAAGCGCGAGGCGGTGAAATCCTCGTGCAGGGCGAAGGAGACGACGTACTTCTTGCCCGGCTCGAAGCTCACCTCACCCGGCGCGCTGGCCTTGAGTGCGCGGGCGATGACCACGGTGTAGCTGTCGCCATCGACCGTGCCGGATGCCTCGATCGGCGACAGGCCGGCCATTGTCCGATCCGCGACGACGAGGCCATGTTCCGGTGCGCCGCCTGAACGGTAACGCATCAGTTCCATCGCCGTGCCGGCCGCCGGCAGGGCTGCCAGTTCGTCCTTGCCCTTCAGCTTGTCCCAGCCGCCGCGCGGCGGCTCCTTGAGTTCGATCGCGGTGCGAGATTCGGCGAGATACTTGGTCACGCCTTCGGCAAGATTGATCACATCGGCCTGCGGGAAGGCTTTCAGCGCCTCGGCCTTCGGTGCATCGGGCATGTGCCGCGCATCGGCATGGCAGGTGGTCCAGCAGCCGGCCAGTTCCGCCCGCTCGACACCCGAACCCGACACCATGATCGACATCTTGACCTCGTTGGCCGGGTCCATCTTGCCACCGTCAACGAACGGGACCGGCGTATGCGGTGCCTTCGGGAACTGGAAGCGGAAGTAGACCTTGTCCTTGTCATGGGCCGCCTGCACCTTGACATCGACCGAGCCGCGCTTGCCCTTGATCGGAGTTGCCTCGGCCTTTTCGCCCGAGACGAGCTTGGCGCCCATGTCGCGCACTTCCTTGTCGTGGCAGGTCACGCAGCGATCGCCGGCCCGCACGAAGGCACGGGCACCGCCGTGGTCCTTGCCGGTCTGGATCCATTCGAACGAGGTCTGTCCGGGATAGAAGAAGCCGAGCGTCCTGGCCGGCACGCCCGCCCAGTCGATGGCGGCACCAACAACACCGGCAGCCGCAGCAACAGGCGCGGCGGCTGCGCCGGCCGCAGGCGTCGGGGCAGCCTTGGCCAGCGCCTCGCGGACGCGGACCGACACTTCGGCCTCTACCGCTGACTTCAGCTCAGCCGCCTTCTTGTCCTCGTCGGCCTTCTCGCGCGCCTCGGCTCGGGCGAGGCCGTCCTTGTAGCTGGCCGGGATTTCGCGGACATAGGCGGCGAGCGGCTTTTCAAGCTCCTCAATTTCCTTGTCGGTCAGAAGCTTGCGGACATCCTTGTGGGCGATGCCCTTGTGGCAGTCGATGCAGGTGTTGCCCTGCTCCATCGCCAGAAGATGCTGCTTGCGGGCGCGCGGCTTCTGGAACTCGGGGTTCATGGATTCGATGGTGTGGCAGTTGCGGCACTCGCGCGAATCGGTGCCCTTCATCGAATCCCAGACATGCCTGGCCAGCGTCAGCCGCTTGCCGTCGAATTTCTCCGGGGTGTTCACCGAGCCGAGCAGCCAGTGCCAGACCTCGTTGGACGCCTGGATCTTGCGCACCATCTTGTGCGTCCATTCCTTCGGCACGTGGCAGTCCGAACAGGTCGCCTGCACGCCGGTGCGGTTGGAATGGTGGATGGTCTTGTCATATTCCTTGTAGACGTTGTCGCGCATCTCGTGACACGAGGTGCAGAAGGTCATGGTGTTGGTGGCTTCCATCACGGTGTTGAAGCCGCCCCAGAACACAATGCCGGCCACGAAACCGCCGCCGATGAGCCCCATCAGGGAATAGCGCAGGCTTGGCTTGCGCAGGGTGGCCCAAACCCTGGTGGGATAGCTCGATTGCGTCGGCGTCTGGTTCATCATCCATTCTCCCTGAGAATGGGCGCAGACTAGAGCGGGGTCGCCCCAGCCCTCCTTGACCATTGATAACCATCAAGAAAAAGGGGCGGCTTGCGCCGCCCCTGTCTTCATTCATCCGGTCAGAACACTCAGTAGATGTCGTGCTGGGTGTTGGTGACGTTGAACTTGCCGGTCGGGGTGATCATGTTCGGGTCCTTGATCACCTTCTTCAGCTTGCGGGTCGCATCATCAAGAACCACGATCGCAGAAGGCTCGGTCTTGCCGGCCCACAGCGAGATCCACACTTCCGTGCCGGTCTCGTCATATTCCGGATGCACCGCGCGCTTGATCGCCTTCGATTCCGGCAGGCCGGCCAGCTTGGCGATGTTGATGATCTCGGGCTTCTTGGTGAGATCGGTGAGGTCATAGACCGCAACCGATTCGGCGATGTCCTTTTCCGGGTTCTGCGGCGCATCGGCCCACAGGTTCTTGGATTTCGGATGCGTCTTGACGAACAGGTTGCCCGCCCCGTGCACTTTCAGTTCCTGAACCACCTTCCAGGCACTGTCCTTGTTCTTCTCGGGATCGGTGCCGATCAGCGAAATCACGTCAGCGCCCAGATGTCCGGTGGCCCAGACGGGGCCGAACTTGGGATGGGTGAAGTTCGCACCACGGCCCGGATGCGGGATCTTGGCCGTATCGACCAGAGCCGCAAGCTTGCCTTCCTTGGTATCAACGACCGCGACCTTGTTGGAGGCGTTGGCCGCGACGAGGAAGTAGCGCTTGGAGGCGTCCCAGCCGCCGTCATGCAGGAACTTCGCCGACTCGATGGTGGTCGTCTTGAGGTTCTTGATGTCGGAGTAATCGACGAGCTGGATCAGCCCCGATTCCTTGATGTTGACCACCCATTCCGGCTTGGTCATCGAGGCGACGATGGAGGCAACGCGCGGCTCGGGATGATACTCGCCATCGACGGTCACGCCACGGGTCGAGACGATCTTGAGCGGCTTCAGGGTGTCGCCGTCCATGATCACGTATTGCGGCGGCCAGTAGGACCCGGCAATGGCGTACTTGTCCTCGAAGCCCTTGAACTTCGACACGTCGACCGAGCGGGCGTCGAGGCCCGATTTCATTTCGGCAACAACCGCCGGCTTTTCCATCCACAGGTCGATCAGCGACAGCAGACCGTCGCGGCCGATGACGTAGATGTAGCGGCCGGAGGCGGACAGACGCGAGATATGGACCGCGTAGCCGGTCTTGACGCGGCTGAGGATTTCCTTGGTGTCGCCGTCGATCAGCGCAACCTCGCCCGCATCACGCAGGGTGACCGAGAAGAGGTTCTTGAGGTTGATCTTGTTCATCTGCTTGGTCGGACGCTTGTCGACCGGCACGATGTTCTTCCACGACGCCATCATGTCCTTCATGCCCCACTCGGGCGGGGACTGCGGCGGCATCTGGATATAGGTCGAGACGTTCTTGATCTCTTCCTTGGTCAG
>CALCZO010000159.1 GCA_937903315.1 uncultured Alphaproteobacteria bacterium | reverse complement strand
GGCGCGATGTCGGCCGGCATGGCCTATGAGGCGATGAACAACGCCGGGGCGATGCATTCGCGGCTGATCGTCATCCTCAACGACAATGACATGTCGATCGCCCCGCCCACGGGCGCGATGAGCGCCTATCTGGCTCGCCTCGGCTCGGGCAAGACCTATCTCAAGCTGCGCGACATCGGCAAGCAGCTGACCCATCGCCTGCCGGCGCGGCTCGACAGCGCGATCACCCGCGCGGTGGAACATGCGCGCGGCTATGTGACCGGCGGCACGCTGTTCGAGGAACTCGGCTTCTATTACGTCGGCCCGATCGACGGGCACAATCTGGACCATCTGCTTCCGGTGCTGACGAATGTGCGCGATGCCGATGTCGGCGGTCCGATCCTCATTCATGTCGTGACCCAGAAGGGCAAGGGCTATGCCCCGGCCGAGGCCAGCGCCGACAAGTATCACGGCGTCGTCAAGTTCGATGTCGTCACCGGCGTGCAGGCCAAGCCGCCGTCGAACGCGCCGAGCTATACCAAGGTCTTTGCCCAGTCGCTGGTCAAGGAAGCCGACCATGATCCGAAGGTCGTGGCGATCACGGCGGCGATGCCGTCCGGCACCGGGCTGGACCTGTTCCAGAAGGTGCATCCGGCCCGCATCTTCGATGTCGGCATCGCCGAGCAGCACGCCGTCACCTTCGCCGCGGGTCTCGCCACCGAGGGCTACAAGCCGTTCTGCGCCATCTATTCGACGTTCCTTCAGCGCGCCTACGATCAGGTGATGCACGATGTCGCGCTGCAGAAGCTGCCTGTCCGCTTTGCCATTGACCGGGCCGGGCTGGTCGGCGCCGACGGGGCAACCCATGCCGGCTCGTTCGATATCGCCTATCTCGGCTGCCTGCCCAACATGGTGCTGATGGCGGCCGCCGACGAGGCGGAACTGTGCCACATGGTGCGCACCGCCGCCGCCTACAACGACGGGCCGATCGCGTTCCGCTTCCCGCGCGGCGATGGCGTCGGCTGTGACATGCCCGAGCGCGGTTCCGTGCTGGAGATTGGCAGGGGCCGCATCGTCCGCGAGGGCACGCGCATTGCCATCCTGTCGCTCGGCACGCGGCTCGGCGAGGCGCTTGCCGCTGCCGACCAGCTCGCCGCGCTCGGCCTGTCGGCGACGGTGGCCGACGCCCGCTTTGCCAAGCCGCTCGACCGTGACCTCGTTCGCCGTCTGGCGACAGGCCACGAGGTTCTGGTGACGGTGGAGGAAGGATCGACCGGCGGGTTCGGGTCGTTCGTGCTGCAGGCGCTGGCCGAGGACGGCCTGCTCGACCGGGGCCTGCGTGTGCGCACCATGGTCCTGCCGGATGTCTATCTCGACCACGACAAGCCGGAAAAGATGTATGCGCGCGCCGGACTGGACGCGAAAGGCATCGTCGCAAAGGTGTTCGAGGCACTCGGCAAGGATGCCACGCAGGAGATGCGCGGCATCGCCTAGACGACGCAGCGCTCAGCCGAACTTGAGGAACAACCGCGAATAGGCCGGCTTGATCGCCTTGCGGGGGGTCTCGATGGCGGCGGCGTCACCTGATTTCAGCGCCGCGCGCAGGTTCGCCACCGTGCCGTCGAGCGCCTTGAACAGGGGATCGAACTCGGCCGCATTCGCCCCTGCCGGACGGTTGCCACCGATGTCTTTTGCCAGATAGGCCAGAACGGCGACATCCTCGGCCATCGCGGCCGGCGTCTCGTATTTGTGGTCGTACACATGCTCCATCACCGTATGATAGGCATTCATCCGGTCGGAGAAGCTGACGATGCCGTTGCGGGCGCGCAGGTCGGCCAGCGCATCACGGATGCCTTCGAGCGTATCGTGTGATTTGGCGAGATCGCCGGTTTTGGCTTCCGCTGCCGCCGTTTCGGCGAGTTTGGCGACCTTGTCCAGCGTCTCTGCCAGCGCCGCATCGTCAGCATACTGTGGCGGTGCGGTCTTGCGCCAGTCGGCGGAAAGTGCCGCCCACTTGTCGCGGAACGCGGCAATCGCGGCATCCGTCTCGGCCTGCTTCTTCTGGTTGGTGACAAACAGCGCCATGCGATAGTCGGCATAGGCGCTGGCGATGCGCGTCTCGGCATCCTTCACCGGCCCGGCAAACGTGGTTCCGATGGCGGCGGCAGTGATCAGGGCGGCGAGGGCAAGCGGTTTGATGAACATGGCGCACTCCTTTTTTATTATATTAGAAGAAACTGATGAAATGGCAACCGTGCGGTGTGCTGCTGCGCGCGTGTCACGATCATCGGCTTCCGATCCTGGGCCTGTCGTGCCGATGCCGCGCGGGACATGCGCGCAATCGCATAAAATGACGGGACGCCTGCCTCAGCGCCCCGTTTCTCCGCCATGGGTCAGCGGGCAACCGCCTCAGATCGTCAGCGTTCCGGCCTTGGCAGCGGCATAGCGCCTGGCGACCTCGCCCCAGTTGACGACATTCCACCACGCCTTGAGATAATCGGCACGGCGGTTCTGGTAGTTGAGGTAATAGGCATGCTCCCACACGTCGTTGCCCAGCAGCGCGCGCTGGCCGTCCATCAGCGGAGTGTCCTGATTGGGCTTGTTGACGATGGCGAGTTTGCCGTCCTTGTCGACGGTGACGAACGTCCAGCCTGACCCGAAGACGCGCAGGCCCGAGGCGTTGAAGTCGGCCTGCATTTTTTCAACCCCGCCGAGATCGCGCGTGATCGCGGCCAGAACCTCGCCGTCCGGCTTGCCGCCATTCGCGCCCATGATCTGCCAGAACATCGTATGGTTGGCATGTCCGCCCAGGTTGTTGCGCACGCCGGTGCGGATCGCCTCGGGCAGGGCGTTGAGATTGGCCAGAATCTCCTGAACCGGCTTCTTGGACCACTCCGGCCCATCCTTGGCGAACGCGTTCATGTTGCCGACATAGGCCTGATGATGCCGTTCGGAATGGATTTCCATTGTCCTGGTGTCGATATGCGGCTCCAGCGCATTGAACGCGTAACCGAGCGGCGCGCGGCTGTAGGGCCCGGCGGGAGCCTGTGCGAAGGCGGAGGGCGCGGCGAACGTCGCCGTCGCGGCAGCCAGGAAATGCCGTCTGTTGAGCATCGTCATCGAAGTCCTCCCTGTGGCTCCGCGCCGCCGGATGCGGCTTTGACCGGTTGGCCTGTGAAACAAGGTAGTGTTTCTTTCAAGGATGTGTAGGGAGTTGCGGCAGTCGACAACGGTAACTTCTTAGCGATCCATCCCCGATGACACCCCGAGAGCGCGCCGACCGTCTGCTGCTGGCGCGCGGATACTTCGAGACCCGGACCCGCGCCCAGGAAGCGATTGCTGCCGGCTGCGTCACAGCTGACGGTGCGGTGGTCCGCAAGCCGTCCGATATGCTGCCGGTCGACGCCGAGATTGTGGCGACGGCAGCGCATCCGTACGTCTCGCGCGGCGGCGTCAAGCTCGCCCATGCGCTCGATCACTTCGGCATCGATCCGGCGGGCTGGCGCTGTCTCGATGTCGGGTCTTCGACCGGCGGGTTTACCGATGTGCTGCTCAGGCGCGGCGCGGCGCATGTGCTGGCGGTCGATACCGGGCGCGACCAGTTCCATGTGAGCCTCCGCGGCGATCCGCGCGTCACACTGATGGAAGGCACCGATATCCGGCGGCTGGAGGCCGATCCGGCCGGCCCGGTCGCGCTGGCGGTCATCGACGTCAGTTTCATTCCGCTGGCGCTGGTGCTGCCGGCGGTGACGGCGCTGCTGGCACCGCGTGCGGTGCTGGTCGCTCTGGTCAAGCCGCAGTTCGAGGCCGGGCGCAGGGATATCGGCAAGGGCGGCATCGTCCGTGAGCCGGCGGTGCACGACCGGGTGATCGCGGCGGTTGCGGCAACGCTGGCCGGGCTTGGTTTCGGCGTGGGTGACGCCATCGCCTCGCCGATCAGCGGCGGCGACGGCAACCGCGAATTCCTGATCGTGGCGCGGAGGGGCGGAGCATGAATTCGGTTAAGATTGTGGCGCTCGGCCTCAAGGGCGACGGGGTGAGCGAGGATGGCCGGCATGTGCCGCTGTCCCTGCCGGGCGAAACGGTACGGCTTGATCCGGTCGGCCATCCGGCCGAGATCGTCACCGCAAGTCCCGATCGCATCGCCCCGTTCTGCCGCCATTATGGTGTCTGCGGCGGGTGCCGGATGCAGCATGTCGCGCCCGGCCCCTATGCGGAGTGGAAGCGCGGCATCGTGGTGACCACTCTGACCCGTGCCGGGCTGACGCCGGAGATTGCCCCGCTCGTCGCCGCCCATGGCGAGGGACGGCGCCGCGTCGTCCTGCATCTGAAAGCCGCGCCCGGCGGTCTCGCCGCCGGGTTCATGCGCGCCGGCACACATGACCTTGTCGATCTCGACGCCTGCCCGGTGCTGGTGCCGGCGCTTGCCGATGCGCCGGCGCTGGCCCGCGCGCTCGGCCGTCCGCTGGCCCGGCTCGGCAAGCCGATGGACGTGCAGCTGACGGCGACCGAAGGCGGCATCGATGCCGATATCCGCGGGCCCGGCAAGATCGACGCCGCGCTGCGGCTGGACCTGTCGGCGCTGGCCAACCGGCTCGATCTGGCCCGCCTGTCGCTGCATGGCGATGTGGTGGTCGAGCGCCGCGCGCCGCTGGTGGCGATGGGCCGGGCGATGGTCAACGCGCCGCCCGGCGGGTTCCTGCAGGCGACGCGGCTCGGCGAGGAGACGCTGGCGCGGCTGGTCGTTGCGGCCACCGGCAGGGCGCGGCGCGTGGTCGATCTGTTTTCCGGTGCCGGGCCGTTTGCCCTGCGGCTGGCGGAAACCGCGCATGTCCGCGCCTACGACAGCGACCGTCCGGCGATCGAGGCGCTGCTGCGGGCCGCGCGCGCAACGCCGGGGCTGAAGCCGGTGATGGCCGAAGGGCGCGACCTGTTCCGCCGTCCGCTGCTGCCGGGCGAACTGGCCGATACCGATGCCGTGGTCCTCGATCCCGCCCGTGCCGGGGCCGAGGCGCAGGTGCATCAGCTCGCGCGGGTCGCCACGCTCGCGCGCATCGTCTATGTGTCGTGCGATCCGATGAGTTTTGCCCGCGATGCGGCGCTGCTGGTGGCGGCCGGCTTTGTGCTGGAGCGCGTGACGCCGGTCGACCAGTTCGCCTACAGCGCTCATGTCGAACTGGTTGGCGTGTTCACGCGGGCTGCGGTCAGCCGATCTCGATAAGCACGATCTCCGGCGGCACGCCGAACCGCACCGGCATCACCGAGGTGCCGAGCCCGCCCGAGACGATCAGGTTGCGTCCGTCTTCGACAACATGGCCATAGGCATAGCGGTTGCGGTATTTCGACGGCGTGACCGGCGAATAGCCGAACAGCCGCACCTGTCCGCCGTGCGTATGGCCCGAGAGCGTGAGGCCGATCCGTCTGGGCACGGAGGGGAACAGGTCCGGTTCATGCGCCATCAGGATCGCCGGCGCATCGTCGGTGATCCGGGCGACCTGTTCGTCAAGCCGGGCATAGCTCCTGAACCGCCCGGCTGCGATCGGCAGCGCGATCAGCGAACCGGTGCCGATCAGCCAGAACGGCTGACCGCCCTTGTCGATCCGCCGGACGTCGTTTTCGAGCAGCGTGACGCCGGCCTCGCGCAGCATGACGCGGTAGTGTTCGGCGGTTTCGTCGATCTTCTCCGGCGTGTACGGCCAGTTGGTGAGGCTGGTTCCCCAATAGTCGTGGTTGCCCAGAATGCCGTAGACGCCGAGCGGCGCCGACAGCGGCTCCAGCGCCTCGGCCAGCAGCGGCAGCGGCACCGGTCGGGCATAGAGCGTCTGGCCCATGCCATAGTCGCCGAGCATCAGGATGATATCGGCGCCGAGCGCATTGGTCTGACGCACCACCTCGCGGATGCGGGCAAGACCCATCTGCGGTTCGGAGGCATGGATGTCGGATAACGCGGCGATGGTCAGCCGCATTCCCTGCGGCCAGCCGTCCGGCCTGATCCGGTAGCGGGCAACGGCGAGCCGGTGCGCCGGTTCGATGGCAAATCCGTAGCTGGCAAGGCCAAAGCCGCCGGCAAACGCGCCGAACAGCCATTTGAGCAGGGAGCGGCGGCCGATCATTGCGGCCCTCCGGCGCCGGTCAAGCCGCGCGTGTCGTCCGGGCCGGCTGTGGCCGAACCTCGCGGGCGGCACGGGCCACGGCCTCGCGATCCTCGTCCGACGGGATGCGGACATTCAGCGCGCTGGCCACGGCATTGACGCCGATCTCGCGATAGAGCCGTCCGAGCTGGTAGCGCGCATCCTGAATCTGATCGGCCGGCGGGCCGGGCATGCGGGGTGTCGGCAGTTTGAACGGAACGGGCATGATACGCTGAACCTCTGGCTGGCGGGCCCCCCCGCGCGGCATGAGGATCAGCTTGCGGCAACAGCGTTACCAACGGGTAAAGCGACAGGCAGGAGGTCACCACCCCGGTCTCAGTCCTTCGCCGATGAGACGGTGCGCGCCACATCGCGCCAGGAGATGAGGATGCGATCGAGCGTGGCGACATCGTCGGCTTTCAGTTGACCCAGCGTTTCGGCCATGAAGCGGTTGTGGCTCTCCATGCCCAGCCGGGCGAGGCGCACGCCTTCCTCGGTCAGATAGAGCGAGTGGGAGCGCCGGTCGTCGGGCGTCGCCTGCCGGACGACAAGCCCGGCCTCGACCAGCCGGTCGATCAGGCCCGAGACATTGCCCTTGGTGACATAAAGCCGGTCGGCCAGTTCCCTCTGGCTCATGCCCTCGCGCTCGGTCAGGGTCGACAGCACGTCGAACTGCGGCACGGAGAGCCCGATGACGCGCAACCGAGTCGCGACTTCGCTGTAGAGCGCCTGATGCAGCCGGATGTAACGGAACCAGACACGGCTAGTCGTTGGTGGATCGGCAAAGGGCATCAGCAAACCATTGGTCGGTGTTTTTGCTCTGATACGGCGCGTCAGGTTGTCTGGCAACCTGAAACCGGCACCGGCGGCTTGACGCTGACGGCACCCACCGTCCAGAAGGATGGGAACGGTCATCCGGCAGGGCGGTCATGCGGCATTTTCCCCGGCAGTATTCGCGTCTGGCGCTGTGGAGCCGCCGGCTGGCCGGCTTTGCGCTGGCGGTGGTGCTGGCCGGCATCGCGCTGACCCGGTGGATGGTGTTCCCGCAGGACAAGGGACTGATCGCCACCGCCTCGGGCGTGGTGCTCGCCGCCATCGCGCTGGCGCTGGCGCTCGCGGCCTATGTCGAGATCTGGCGCTCGGGCGCGATTGGCCTTGTGCGGGCCAATATCGGTGCGCTGCTGGCGCTGGCCATCCTCGCCGTGCCGCTGTGGCAGGTGGTCCGGGCCTTTCGCCTGCCGCCGATCAACGACATCAGCACTGATCTCGCTGAAGTGCCGGCATTTTCACGCTCGCGGGCGGCGCTGACGGCGCGCGGCGGCCATGTGCCGGATCTGCCGGGCGATGGCGTGCGCGCCGCGCAGCAGAAGGGCTACGCCGATCTCGAGCCGGTGATTCTCGACGTGGCACCCGACGAGGCCTTCGATCTGGCGCTCGAGGTCGCCGGCGATCTCAAATGGCAGGTGATCGAGAAGGTACCGCCCGCCGGCCGCTCCGGCACCGGGCGGATCGAGGCTACCTCGCGTACGCTGCTGATGCGGTTCGTCGACGACATCACCATCCGCATCCGCCCCCATGCCAACGGCACGCGGATCGACATCCGCTCGGCCTCGCGCATCGGGCGGCACGATCTCGGCGCCAATGCCGCGCGCATCCGCGCCTTTGCCGAAGCCTTGCAGGACGCCGCGCGGCCCTGATGGTCCAACGCTGATCCCACAAAAGAAGCGGCCGGCGAGGGGGTGAACCCTGCCGGCCGGGACGTTTTCTCGTTATTCGACGCCGCTGCGCGGTTTATTCGCTGCCGTGGCTGGAGGCTGCGGCCTCGGCCTCGGCCTCGGCCTGGCTTTTGACACCGTTGAAGTAGAGGTTGAGCACGACCGCCATGATCGCGGTCAGCAGGATACCCGAGTGCAGCAGCGGGCCGAGCGCCTTGGGCATGTACTGGAAGAACTTCGGCGCAACCAGCGGGATCATGCCGAAGCCGAGTGAGATGGCGACGATGTACAGGTTATTGCGGTTGGCACCGAAATCCACCGCTGACAGGATGCGGATGCCGGTCGCCGCGACCATGCCGAACATCACGATGCCGGCGCCGCCGAGCACGAAGGTCGGCACCGACTCAACAAGCTGCGCCAGCTTCGGCGTCAGCCCGAGCAGCACGAGGATTGCGCCGCCCGCCACCGCCACCCAGCGCGAGCGCACGCCGGTGACCCCGACCAGCCCGACGTTCTGCGAGAACGAGGTGTAGGGGAAGGTGTTGAACACGCCGCCGATGA
>CALCZO010000158.1 GCA_937903315.1 uncultured Alphaproteobacteria bacterium | reverse complement strand
TCCTCGTGCCGACGGAGAAGGTGACCGAGGTTCGCCGCGGTCGCAAGATCGAGACGGACCGCAAGTTCTTCCCCGGCTATGTGCTGGTCAAGGTCGATCTGACGGACGACGCCTATCACCTGATCAAGAACACGCCGAAGGTCACCGGCTTTCTCGGCGCGAACCTGAAGCCGATCCCGATTCCCGACCATGAGGCCGAGCGGATCAAGGGGCAGGTGGTCGATTCCAGCGCCAAGCCGAAGGCATCGATTTCCTTCACCGTCGGCGAGCAGGTCAAGGTGTCGGACGGGCCGTTCGCCTCGTTCAGCGGCATTGTCGAGGACGTCGACGCCATCCGCTCGCGCCTCAAGGTGGCGGTGTCGATCTTCGGCCGTGCCACCCCGGTCGAACTCGAGTTCAATCAGGTCGACAAGCTGAAGTAAGCGCCTCGCCGCCGGTTCGGCGCACTGTTCAGAAGATCAGCCCGGCGCCGTGCGGTGGCCGGGTTTTTCGAAGCTATTCGTAGCGCTCGGGCAGGGCGCCTTCCACTGCAAGGTTCGAGAACCGCGTGATGTTGGCGTCGAAATGCAGCGGGATCATGCCGGTCGGTCCATGGCGCTGCTTGCCGATGATGACTTCAGCCCGTCCATGCACCTTTTCCATGTCGGTCTGCCATTTCAGGTGCTCTTCGGTGCCGGGTTTCGGCTCCCGGTTCTTGAGGTAATACTCCTCCCGGTAGACGAACATCACGACGTCGGCGTCCTGCTCGATCGAGCCGGATTCACGCAGGTCGGACAGTTGCGGACGTTTGTCATCGCGCGATTCAACCTGACGGGAGAGCTGCGACAGGGCGATCACCGGGACATCAAGTTCCTTGGCCAACGCCTTGAGTCCAGTCGTGATTTCAGTCACTTCCTGAACCCGGTTCTCGCCCTTCTTGGCCGCGCCGGTCAGCAGCTGGATATAGTCGACCACGATCAGATCGAGCCCGTGCTGGCGTTTGAGGCGGCGGGCGCGGGCGGTCAGCTGGGCGATGGAAATGCCGCCGGTCTGGTCGATATGCAGCGGCGCGTCCTGCATCTCGCGCACCGCATCGGTCAGCGCCTCGAAATCGCGGTCGTCGATGTCGCCGCGCCGGATCTTGTAGGACGGGATGCCCGACTGCTCGGCGATCACGCGGGTCGCAAGCTGCTCGGCGCTCATTTCCAGACTGAAAAACCCGACAATTCCGCCGTTTTTTGTTTCGATGGAACCATCGGGCCGCTTTTCGCCGCGCCAGGTCTTGGCGATATTGTAGGCGATATTGGTCGCCAGCGCGGTCTTGCCCATGCCGGGGCGGCCGGCGAGTACGATCAGGTCCGATTTCTGCAACCCGCCCATCTGGCGGTCGAGATCGGACAGGCCGGTGGCGATGCCGGAGAGATGCCCATCGCGCTCATAGGCCTTGTAGGCCATGTCCATCGCGGTGGTCAACGCATTGGAAAAGCTCTGGAATCCACCTTCGTAGCGGCCACTTTCAGCAAGCGCGAACAACTTGCGCTCGGTCTCCTCGATCTGCGCCCGCGGGTTGGCTTCCACCGGCGCGTCAAAGGCGAGATTGACCATGTCCTCGCCGATGGTGATCAGGTTGCGGCGGATTGCGAGGTCGTAGATGGCGCGGCCATATTCGGCGGCGTTGATGATCGAGGTGGCGCCCTGCGTCAGGCGGACAAGGTATTGGGCAACCGTCAGCCCGCCGAGATCCTGATCCGGCAGGAAGGTTTTCAGCGTGATCGCGGTGGCGACCTTGCCGGCATGGATCAGCTTGCCGGCGTTTTCATAGATGCGGGCATGGATTTCCTCATAGAAATGAGTCGGGCGGAGGAAATCCGACACCCGGTCATAGGCCTCGTTGTGAACGAGGATGGCCCCGATCAGCGCCTGTTCCGCCTCGATGTTGTGCGGCGCAAGGCGCAACGTTTCGTTGGACGGGCCGGGCATCGGCAGGGAGGCGAGGACAGCCATCGGTTCTCTCAGCTAGGGACTATGAGGGCTACCGCATCCGGGCGGCGAGGGGCAGTGATTCGCGCGTTGTGCCCCAGCCCATGCCCGTTATCCACAGTGCCGCCGCCTCAGGCAACGGGGGACGTCGATTGATCTGCCGCCACGACAGGCGCGCGCCACTCGGTCTAGCCTGACGCATCGTTGGCCTGACACAGGGGAAGTCTGATGAACCATCGCCGCTATGTCATTGGATTGGGGACAGTTCTTCTCCTGATGCCGGCGTTGGTCCCGTCTGCGTCGGCCGGCAATTGCATCGGCACGGTGGTCGGGCTGGGCAAGAAGCAGGATCCCGCCACCGGCGCGGGGTTCCTCGCGGTGCGCTCCGGCCCCAGCGTCGATGCGCCGGTGGTCGGCAAGCTGGTCAACGGCGACCGGATGGATGTCGGTCGCGAAAGCGGGCAATGGATCTACGTCCTGCCGGCCGATTATGAAGGCTGGGCCGCGCGCCGCTACATCCGCGTGCGCTGTCCCTGACCGCGCCGGGGCTTGCCCTTCAGCACCTGTTGCGCCTTAGATGGGCAAAAGCCGGGGCGCGATCCGACGCCCGCAACAGCGCTTGGCGGAGGGAATGCATGCTCAAGGGATTGGCCGCCTGGGGATTTCGGCTGACCGGCTGGACGGTGCGGCCGATGGACGGCGTGCCGGAAAAATGCGTGGTCATCGGCTATCCCCATACCTCGAACTGGGATTTCATCCTGTTGCAGGGCGTTGCCTTCTATTGTGGCATCAAGCTCAACTGGCTCGGCAAGAAACAGTTGTTCCCGCCCGGCTTTGCCCCGTTCATGCGGTGGCTGGGCGGCATTCCGGTCGATCGATCGGCGCCGCACGGGCTGGTGCAGCAGGTCGCCGAGGAAATCCGCCGGGCGGACGGCCCCATTCGGCTGGTCGTGCCGTCGGAGGGGACCCGCAAGCGCGTTGAGCACTGGAAATCCGGCTTCTACCGCATCGCGCTGGCCGCGGATGTGCCGATTCAGGTGGCGGAAGTGTGCTTTCGCCAGAAGATCATCGGTTTCGGCATCACCATTCACCCGACCGGCAATGTCCGTGAGGACATGGACAAAATACGAGCCTATCTCGCTGGCAAATACGGGCTGCACCATGAACTGGCCAGCCCGGTCCGGCTCAGGGACGAGGACACACCGCCCGCCTGACCGGGCACCGCCGCCCCGGACGAGGCAGCGGCACAGGCTTGGGTCAGTCGTCGCGCGCGGGCAATGTGTGGGCGATGCCCTTGTGGCAGTCGATGCAGGTTTCGCCGTTCTTCTGTGCCGGCTCCATCTTTTCGCGTGCGCGGGCCGACTGCTTGTGGAATGCCATGGTCTCATAGCTGTGGCAGTTGCGGCATTCGCGCGAGTCGTTGGCCTTCATGACGGCCCACACCCGGTTGGCCATTTCCGCGCGGTGTTCTTCGAATTTCTCGGGCGTCGAGAGCTTGCCGGCAAAGTGATGCCAGAGTTCACCGGTCGCCTGAACCTTCCGGACCAGCTTGGCCGTCCAGTCCTTCGGCACATGACAGTCCGAGCAGATGGCGCGGACGCCGGAGGCATTCGAGTAATGCGGCGACTTCTTGTATTCCTCATAGGGCGTCGACATCGAATGGCAGGAAATGCAGAACTCCAGCCGGTTCGTGTAGTCCATGAAGGTGTTGAAGCCTCCCCAGAAAATCACGCCCCCCAGTCCGCCGACCGCGAGAAGCGCAAACACGCTCCACCGGGTCGCGGGTGAGAACAGGCGCTTGAGTAGGCCAGGCTTGGTTGCTGGTGTCTCGGTCATGGTTCCCCCGCCTCAGGACATAAATGAGCGCGCGCCACAAACGGCGCGCGCAGCTTTCGATGGGAGGAGCCGGTTTACTTCGGCAGGGTCTGGAGATGGGCCACGAGATCGGCAGAAATCTGCGGATCAAGCGCCCGCATCGACGGCATGGCCTCGCCGGGCTGGCCGTTGAGCACCTTGTGCATCATTTCCCAGCCGTTGCTGGCGACCGAGCCGAGCGACGGGCCAGTGGTGATCTTCTTGCCGTCAAGCCCGTGGCAGCCGACGCACATCGTGTTGAAATAGCCTTCGCCCTTGGCCTGATCGCCCTTGGACTTGCCAGTGGCCGCGTCCACGTACGGCTTCATGTCGGGCATGCCCTTGGTCACGAACAGCGACAGGTCGCTGACGTCCTGCGCGGTCAGCATCGCTTCGGTATAGCCATGCGTCGCGTTGCGGATGATCGCGGCGACCGCCTTCGGGTCCTTGCCCCAATACGCATTCACACCCTTGATGCCGGTCTTGTGGCCGCCCTTGGAATAGGCACCGTCAACCCCCATCCCGTCCCAGCCGTGGCATTCCTTGCAGCGCCACGACGTATCCTTGCCGTATTGCCCGCCCTTGATCGGATAGGCGGCATGATCGGCCGTCGGCTTGGCCGTCTTGTTCTCCTGAAAATGCTTGTCATAAAGCCGACCGCCGCGTGCGATGGCGGACATTTCTTCCGCAGCATTCACGGGAAAAGCGGTGAACATTACAGAAGTAGCCAGAAGTAATGCTGTTAGTCCTTGGCGCTTGGTCATCGCGTTCTCCGTATGGTTTTGTCTGCGATGACGATCTGATTATGACAAATCCGTAAGGTTGACTTTGATCAAGAACAATCTTGATCGGCTCCCTTCGCACGGCAGCGATTGCAAAAACGCAATCTCGGCGCAGTTTCGTGTTTCGTCCCGGCTTTGTGGCGCCGATACGACCATGCGCCTTATTGCGCCTTGACGTGCGCGGTGGCGCGGCGGAAAAAGCGATCAGTGACTGCATGGAGCATCGCGTGGCTGTTCTGAAATCCGGTTTTGATCCTCTGTCCGCCGAAGCGAAGGCCAATGCCGCGCTGTGGGATGACCTGCGTGAGACCTTGCGCGAGCGCCGGGAGACGGCAGCGCTGGGCGGCAATGCCAAGGCGCGCGAGCGGCACACGGCGCGCGGAAAGCTGCTGCCGCGCGACCGGGTGCTCAACCTGCTCGATCCCGGCTCGCCCTTCCTCGAAATCGGCGCGCTCGCCGCCTATGATCTTTACGACAAGGACATTCACGGCGCGGGGCTGATCGCCGGCATCGGCCGCGTCGAGGGGCGGGAAGTGATGATCGTCTGCAACGATGCGACGATCAAGGGTGGCACTTACTACCCGATGACGGTGAAAAAACACATCCGCGCGCAGGAAATTGCCCGCGAGAACCGGCTGCCGTGCGTCTATCTGGTCGATTCGGGCGGTGCCAACCTGCCGCACCAGACCGATGTCTTCCCCGACCGCGATCACTTCGGCCGGATCTTCTACAATCAGGCGACGCTGTCGGCGCTCGGCATCCCGCAGGTGGCGGTGGTGATGGGCTCGTGCACGGCGGGCGGCGCCTATGTCCCGGCGATGAGCGATGAGACGGTCATCGTCCGCAAGCAGGGCACCATCTTTCTCGGCGGCCCCCCGCTGGTGAAGGCCGCGACCGGCGAGGTCGTCTCGGCCGAGGACCTTGGCGGGGCCGAGGTCCACACGCGCAAATCCGGCGTGGCCGATCACTATGCGGCGAACGACACCCACGCGCTGGCGCTGGCCCGCCGCATCGTCTCCAACCTCAACAGCGTCAAGTCGATCGACATCGCGCTGAAAGAGCCGCGCGAGCCGCTTTATGACCCCAGCGAGCTTGAAGCGCTGGTGCCGACGGACCTGAAGAAGCAATACGACATCCGCGAGGTGATCGCGCGGCTGGTCGATGGCTCGGAGTTTGACGAGTTCAAGGTCAACTACGGCACCACACTGGTCACCGGCTTTGCACGGTTGCACGGAATGCCGATCGGCATCATCGCCAACAACGGCATCCTGTTCTCCGAAAGCGCGCTGAAAGGCGCCCATTTCATCGAGTTGTGCTGCCAGCGCCGCATTCCGCTGCTGTTCCTCCAGAACATCTCGGGCTTCATGGTCGGCAGCCAGTATGAGGCCGGCGGCATCGCCAAGGACGGCGCCAAGCTGGTCACTGCCGTCGCCACCGCCCGCGTGCCGAAGATCACGCTGCTGGTCGGCGGCTCGTTCGGCGCGGGCAATTATGGCATGTGCGGCCGCGCCTACTCGCCGCGCTTCCTGTTCACCTGGCCCAACAGCCGCATCTCGGTGATGGGCGGCGAGCAGGCGGCGAGCGTGCTGGCGACCGTCCGGCGCGACAATATGGAAGCAGAAGGCCGCGTCTGGTCCGACGAGGATGAGGAGGCGTTCAAGGCGCCGATCCGCGCGAAATACGAGGACGAGGGCAGCCCCTACCACGCCACCGCGCGGCTGTGGGATGACGGCATCATCCTGCCGTCCGAAACCCGCCGCGTGCTGGCGCTGGCCTTCTCGGCCTGCCTGAATGCGCCGGTCGAGGAGACGAAGTTCGGCGTGTTCAGGATGTGAGATAAATTCGAAGGGGCTGTCCCAGATCCATAACGGATCTAGGATCGCTGGATGCAGCTAAGTGGTTGTCGTCTCACGGATAAGATGCAGGATCGACTGGCGGAGTTTTTCGTCGGCGGCGTGACAGCTCGAACGGCTGCTGATCTGCTCGGAGTGAACCGCAAGACGGCGGGGGACTGTCGTGAATCTTGTGCTCGGGGCCATAGTGACGCTGATGGAGGGCGC